>CALWMQ010000161.1 GCA_944382025.1 uncultured Clostridia bacterium
TATTAAAGATCATATCAGGTGCGTTGATCCCTACGAAGGGACGGGTACGGGTAGACCGCCGGAAAGTCCAGCTGCTGACTTTGGGTACCGGCTTTGATCTGGAGCTGACCGGCCGGGAAAACGTCTATCTCAGCGGCGCCATCATTGGATATACAAAGCGGTTTATCGACAGGAAATACCAGGATATTGTCCATTTCGCGGAACTGGAAGGTTTTATGGAAGAAAAAGTCCGGAATTATTCTTCCGGCATGGTATCCCGCCTGGGGTTTGCCATTGCCACAGCACAGGAGGCGCCGGAGATCCTCATTTTGGATGAGGTTCTCAGTGTAGGGGATCTGTTTTTCCGGAAGAAAAGCGAAGCCCGGATCCGTGAAATGATTCACAGCGGTTCTACGGTGCTGATTGTTTCCCATTCCCCATCGGTCATACGCAGCAACTGTACCAAAGCGATCTGGATTGAAAAGGGGAGGCTGCGGGCGGAAGGAAATCCCGGGGAGGTATGTGACGCATACGAAAATATGCAGAAGGCGCCGGGGTAAAGGCCGGAAAGGGAGGATACGGGTGAAACAGCGTCTATATCGTTTCCTGGTGAACCGTCATCCCGGCATCCGGGACCGGTACGAGGCGAAGCGCCGTGAAGGGAGTACCCGCTGGCAGTCTCTTCTGTACCTGCTGTGGCTGAACTTCCAGTATACTGTGTGTTGCCTGGGACAGCGGTCCCAGTTTTCTCAGGAGGAAGCGGTCACGCTCCTCAGCGAAGGCAGTGAATCCGGCTTGTCCGTACGGGAACCGCCGGAGGACTTAGCCAGGAAGCTGATGGCCTTTGACGTGGTTTCCTTTGATGTGTTTGACACCCTGATATTCCGGCGGTTTTCCCATCCGGCGGATGTATTTTATCTGGTAGGGATGGAATTGGATTATCCGGATTTCCGCCGTCTCCGGATAGAGGCGGAAGCGGGCGCCAGACAAAAGAAGCAGCGAGAAACCGGCTGCGGGGAAGTAACTTTTGAGGAAATCTGGAGGGAATTGGAGCAGCGGAGCGGGATTCCCATGGAGCGGGGGATGGAGGTGGAAGCCCGATGGGAAGAACGGTGCTGTTATGCCAATCCCTATATGAAACAGGTAACGGAAATCCTGAGGGCGCAGGGAAAACGGATGGTGATCGCCTCTGATATGTATTTAGGAGAACAACGGCTGCGGAAGCTACTTGCCCACAGCGGCTACGGCCCGTTCGAGGCGTATTTTGTATCCGCCGATGAGGGGGGATCCAAGGCTGACGGGAGGTTATATGCCCGCATCCGGCAATGGCTGGGGAAGGACAGGACATGTGCCCATATAGGCGACCACAAACTATCTGATGTCCGTCAGGCGGTACAGGGCGGGTTCACAGGGATGTGGTATCCCAATGTACAGCAGGCCGGGGAGCCGTACCGGCCCCGGGATATGTCGGCGCTGACTGGAAGCCTGTACAGGGGGCTGGTCAATGCGCACATCCACAACGGCCAGGCAGTGTATTCCAAAGCCTATGAGTACGGCTTTATCTATGGGGGCCTGTTTGTGGCCGGATACTGCCGGTTTATCCATCGGCTTGCCCAGGAGCGGGCGGTGGATAAGCTGCTGTTTTTATCCCGGGATGGAGCGGTTCTCCTGCAGGCGTACCGGCTGCTGTACCCCGGAGAAACCGACCGTACAGTATATGCTTATTGGTCACGGCTGGCAGCGGTTAAGCTGTCGGCTTTCTATTATAAGGCTGAGTATTTCCGGCGGTTTATTGATCATAAAGCGGGCCAGGGGTTTACGCTGGAAGAAATTTTAGGCGGGATGGAGCTTCCCGACCTGGTACAGGAAATGTGTCTGGAGATAAAAGCGCATCCGAAGGATCAGTTGACGAATAAAAACAGGGAGGATGTAAAAAGCTATTTACAACGGCATTGGAAGGAAGTCCTGAGGCATTACGCCGGTCAATCGGCGGCAGGTCGACAGTATTACAGCGCACTTCTGGAAGGGTGCAGGCAGGCGGTAGCGGTGGATATCGGATGGGCTGGCAGCGGTGGAATCATGCTGGATTATATGGTGAACCAGGTGTGGAAACTGGACTGTAGGATTACAGGCGTGGTAGCGGGTACCAATTCCCGGCGGAGCCCGGAACCGGATGCCGCCGAGCCCCAGTTGTTTTCCGGACGGATTGTCAGCTATCTTTACTCCCAGAGTCGGAACCGGGATATATGGGGACTCCATGACCCGGCGTCGGGGCACAATCTGTATTGGGAACTTCTGCTGGGGGCGGCGGAGGGGAGCTTTCAGGGATTTTATCCGGATGGGGAAGGCGGATATGAGTGCCGGTTCAGGCGGCTGACACAAAACCCGGACGGAATCCGGGAAATCCATCGTGGTATTCTGGACTTTGTGAGACTGTTCCAGGAGACCGAGAATCGCCTGGGGCTGGAGATTCCTGTCAGCGGCCGGGACGCGTACGCTCCCATGATTGGGGTATGCCATCCTAAAAACAAGAAGTTTATGGCCGATTTGGAGGACATGATGGATGAAGAGCATATTACCTGACGGAGAGCGGCCTATGGTACTGTACCATGCGGTCAGCTCCTATCAGCTTCTGGAAGTCATGCTGCACCGCATAACCGTGCGTCCGGACGCATGGGCGGCTTTGATCCTGCCGGATTTTATCACCGGTAAATATCCTCAATACCGGCGTCTGGTTCAGAAAGGCTTTTTCAACCAGGTTTGCCTTTTCCCTTATCTGCGTATTCCCCATACCAATGAAAGCCGGATTATTGAGGAGGTATCCCGTTATGGGAAGGAGCTGTTCCCATGGGATATAAGGGAATTCCAGGATATTTATGTTGCCGGGGCGCATTTCTATTTTTCCCTTTATCTGATTTCCCGGGAAATCCCCTTCTATTTTTTTGAAGACGCGGCCGGTATGCTGGGGAGGACGGACGAATTATACAGGAATCTGCGGACCCGTTACCCGGTGCATGCGGAGATCGCGCGAAAATACGGGCTGTTTGACGGCAGTCACCCGTTGATCCGGGAGATTCTCTGCTGCAGGCATGCCCAGGAAGGAAACGTATGTACTGAAAAGTGTAAAGACTTTACAGCACAGCGGGTGTTGGAATCCCTGCCTTCCGGAAAACGAAGGCGGCTGATTCATTTTTTTGTCCGGCGGCGATATTGGACGAGGGCGCAGGGGATCCTGTTGACACAGCATCTGGCTAATCTGGGCATCATGAGTGAGGAAGAACAAAAGGATTTGTATACCAGGCTGCGGGATGGGCCGCTGAAAAGCCAGCGGCTGATCATTAAGAAGCATCCGGATGATACCTTGGATTACGGGGAAATTTTCCCCGGCGCGCGGATTATCAGGGAAGTATTTCCCTCGGAATTGCTGCCGTATGTGTTTGCCGGGAATCCCCCAAAAGTATTGTATACCGTGAGTTCCACAGGATGCGAAAATTTGAGCGATCATTTCATCATCAAGAAAATAGGGCGGATCAACCATGATAAGTGAGAAGGTTCTGGTGGTAGCGAATTCGGTCTACCAGCTGTTGACAGCGGTACACATGAAATCCTCCATACTATATAACTGTGAAGTGGATTTGCTTGTCACTGATGTCATGCCGGGAATGGAAGATTTCATTCCGCGGCTAAAGGATACAGGTGTATTCAGACGGGTACTAACGGGACATACCATGGAAATCAACAAAAAATACGCGGGTGCGGGGGAACAAGCACTGACGGAAGGGTTTCGTGAAATACCGGAGATTTTCCGCTGTCAGCTCAGCGATCAGCTTGACAGCTATAGTCAAGTGTACTTTGCCAATTTTGATCCGTTTACCCGTATGCTGGCCTGCCGGTACTATTACGATGACTGTGATTTTATGTGGTATGAGGATGGCTTTTCCTCTTATGTGATTGACTACCTGCGCGAGGACCGGGCTCCTATCAACCGTCACGCTGAAGGAAGGAAGATCAGGGACAAGGTGAGGGCCGTGCTGTTGTACGAACCCCACCTGGCTATGCGTGGTGACGGGCTTCCTAACCGGGCGCTCCCAAAGATCCAGCGTGAGAACCAGGGTTTGAAAGAGGAATTAAATTATATTTTTGACTATCATCCACCTGAAAAAGAGGCGAGTTTCATCTTTCTGGAGCAATCTTTTCGGGCGGAAGGGATCAAAAGCAACGATTTGGAACTGATGAAGGAATGTCGGCAGATTGTAGGCGCGGGAAAGTTTCTGGTAAAGCCACATCCCCGGAACCCGGAGAATCTTCCGCTCCAGATGGGGCTGACCCGCCGATATATGGTACAGGCGCCCTGGGAACTGCTGCTGCTCAACGAAGACGCACGGGAACAGACCGTGATAACGGTCTGTTCCAACGCGGCGCTGACAGGACGTCTGGTTTTTGGCCTGGATATGCCAACGGTGATGCTGTACCGGCTGTTTGAGGGGAAGGTGCTTTGGAAAGAAGACGCTATCCTCAAACGGTACCTGGAAAAATTCCGGCGGCAATTTGCCGGGAAGAACTACTATGTGCCGGAAACGGTGTATGAGCTGCGGCATGTACTGGAGTATTTGGGAGGGCGTCATGACTAATCAGATCAAGGTATCGGTCATTATTCCGGTATACCAGGTGGAAAGCTATCTGGAAAGGGCTGTGGACTCTGTGCTGGCCCAGACCTTGGAGGAGAAAGAGATCATTCTGGTGGATGACGGCAGCTGGGACAGCTCGCCGGATATCTGCGACCGCTATGCCCGGGACTACCCGGAGATGATACAGGTAGTGCACAAGGAAAACCAGGGGCTGGGGATGGCACGGAATACGGGTGTGGAATTGGCGCGCGGGGAATATGTGGCCTTTATCGATTCCGACGATACGGTAGAACCGGAAATGTATGAGGAGCTGTATACCAAGGCGGCAGAGGAAGACTGTGACATTGTTATGTGCGATGTCCAGATCCATTACGTGGAAGAAAACCGTTCCACAGTGGTACGTTCTTATCCGTCGGTACAGGTGGATTTATCTGATTATATCGCCAACGGGAACAATATTACCTACAGTGTTAATAAATTGTTCCGCAGGGAAATTTGGGATCATAACCGGTATGAAAAAATGCTGTTTGAGGATATTGCGCTGATCCCGGCGCTGATGACAAAATATCCCCGGATTGGTTATGTACCCAAGCCGTTTTACAACTATTACCGCCGCCCGAATACCATATCCACCACCCCTGTAGGGGATATGGTGGATATTACCGACGCATTCCGTCGGTATATAGACAATAGTAATCCCGCCTACCGGGAAGAGGTGGTTTACTGTACAGCTAAACAGCTTTACTGGAATATGACCCAATCCCGTGTGCTGTTTCAGGCGGATTTTATTGACCTGCTCAAAGAATACAAGAAGGATTTCCTGTTAAACAGGTATATAGCCGGGGACGGCAAGATCAAGCGGATACTGGATTTTCTGGAAAAAGAGGTCATCCCGGATAATCTGATCTGCGTCCATTTCCACCGCCGGATTCCGGAGGAATATCTGGAAGAAATCCGCCGGGATTTTCCAAAGGCCGTTTTATTGGAAGCGGATGAGCGTGTCCTGACCAATGGCATGTTTCCGGAATCGGTATCACGGGCATTGGCGGAAGGCCATCTTTCTTTTGCGGAGGAATATATGGCATTAAAGCTGCTGTATGAGCAGGGAGGAATCGTGTTATTTCCGGATATGCGGGCAAACCTGAACCTGAAAAAGCTCCGTCTCAACCCGATCTTTTTCGGCTTTGAGGATCAGGAGGATCTCACCGCGGGATGCTTTGGGGCGGTGAAGGGACATTATGTCATACAAGCGTTGCTGGACAGTTATGGGGAAGATAACATTTTCAACCGGGCGCTGTTACCGTTGAAAGACCGGCTCCGGGACTTTTTGATACGGCATTTCCGGCTGAGAGTCAACGGGAGGAAGCAGCTGCTGAAAAAGGAGATCCAGGTGTATCTGCCCAGTGTGTTAGCCTATGACATGAAGGATGGGGATAACTGCTGTAAGCGGAAGATAGGGGATATCCCGGAAGGCTATGAGGCAGTCAGCGGAAAGGTACTGGCCATGTGGTCCAACCGGATCCTGGAAAACTGGAACCTGTACAAGCGGGAACTCGACGGGAAACCGCCAGCGGTGAGCAAACCGGCGGCAAAACCGGATCCGGCATCTTCATCCAATTTCCGTCAGGAATTGGATGCCCGTATTCAGGAGGTAGTGGAAACTTACGAAAATTCCACCTGCTGGAAACTCACCAAACCGCTGCGGATGCTGGCAAAGCTGTTTGGAAAGAAAGCCTGATGAGAAAGGGATGGGAAAATGAAAGCAGTAGCGATCATTCCGGCCCGGTATGATTCCAGCCGGTTCAGGGGTAAACCTCTGGCTGATTTGTGCGGCAGGCCGATGTTATGGTGGGTATACCGGCAGGTGAAAAAAAGCAGCCGGATCGGGGAAGTGTATGTTGCGACCGATCATGAGGACATCCGGCAGATGTGCCGCCGGTACGGGATGGATTGCCTGATGACCTCCGCGGGTCACCGGACCAGTACCGAACGGTTGTATGAAGCCGCTCAGTCAGTGCCGGCGGATGTGTATATCTGTGTGAATGGGGATGAACCCCTGATAGAGCCTTCTGTGGTAGAACAAGTGATACCGGCACAGATGGAGGGCTTCTTCGCCGCCAACCTGATGACCAAAATCCGCCATCCGGTTGAAGCGGTGGATGATACCAATATCAAGGTAGTGACCGATGAAGAAGGAAATGCCCTGCTGATGTCCCGCAGTCCGATCCCTCATCCAAAAGCCAGTATGGACTATGATTTCTATAAACACCTGGGCGTTTTAGCCTATTCCCTTGAGGCGCTCAGGTTTTTTGCCCAGACTTCCAAAGGATTTTTGGAACGGGTTGAGGATATTAATGAGCTGCGGTTTATAGAACATGGGAAAAAGCTGAAAATGATCCCGGTAGAAGCCCATACCTTGTCGGTGGATACGCCGAAAGATCTGGATTATGTCCGGGGGATTGTAGCCGGGAAGCTGGAGAGGGGAGAGATTACGCTGTGAGCATACAAATACTGGACTGTACCCTGCGGGACGGAGGCTATGTCAATGACTGGAGGTTTGGACGTAAAACCATTGTGTCCATCTTGAACAAGCTGGAAAACGCCCGGATAGATATTGTCGAATGCGGGTTCCTTACCCGGATGGTACAGGACCGGGATTGTTCCCTGTTCAGCAGTATCGAAGACGTTGGGGAAGTTCTCCCAAAGGGGGAACGGAAGGCCATGTATGTGGCGATGATTGCCATTGGAGAAAAGGAACTGCACCCCTCCCAGCTGATTCCCTGCGACGGGAAAAGCATCCAGGGGATCCGGCTCACTTTCCATAAGGAAGAGATCGAGCAGGCTTTTGAGTGGGCCAGGATCATTATGGACAAGGGCTATAAGGTGTTTATGCAGCCGGTTGGCACAGTTTTTTACAGCGATATAGAACTGCTCCAGCTGGTGGAACGGATCAACGGGCTGCACCCCTATGCTTTTTATATAGTAGACACCTTAGGCAGTATGTACCGCAATGAGGTATCTCACCGGTTTTACCTGATTGATGAAAATATGGATCCGGATATCCACTTAGGGTTCCATGGGCATAACAACCTGCAGCTGGCGTTCTCCAACGCCCAGGTTTTAGGGAAAATCCAGACCAAACGAACTCTGATTCTGGATTCTACCGTGTTTGGAATGGGCAGAGGAGCCGGGAACCTTCCTACGGAACTGATTACCCAGTATATCAACCGGAAAATCGCCTCCCGGTATGATGTGACCATGGTCATGGATATTTATGACGAATATATCGCGGCTATCCGGAAGGAGTTTGAATGGGGTTACGCGGTGCCGTACCATATTGCCGCCAGCAGCGTCTGTCATCCCAACTATGCCTCCTATCTTCTGAATAAGCAGACCCTGACAATGAACGATATCAAACGGATCATTCACTCTATCCCGGAAGAATACCGGATTTTATATAACCAGTCCTTAATTGAACAGTTGTATATTCGGTTTCAAAGCCGGAAGATAGACGATGCGTTAGCCGTAAAGGAGATCACCAGCCTGCTGCAGGGAAAAACCATATTGGTACTGGCCCCGGGAAAAAGCCTCTGTTCCCATTTGGGGGAGATCCAGGAATTTATGCGGAAGGAGCAGCCGTTTGTGATATCGGTGAATTTTGTGGATCCGGAATATCAAATGGACGCCTGTTTTGTCAGTAACCATAAACGTATGGATGCGATTTCCCGGGAACTGGGGACTATGGAAGGAGTCAAACTCATTTTAACATCCAATATTCCGGCTGATGAATGTCCGGATTATCTTTATGTAGATTATGACCGTTATACCAATGGGGACGATCTGGTAGCGGATAACGCTGGCCTTATGTTGTTGGAGCTTTTAAGGCAGTGCGGAGCGGAAAGGGTGTATCTGGCGGGGTTTGACGGGTTCCAGCAGAACCAGAGTGACAATTACTACAGTGATGAATTGAGTTTCAGGGTCAATGAGGAAGAAATCCAAGAAAGACAGGAACGGATTCGCCGGCAGTTGGGGCGCCTGGCAGATTCAATAGATATCCGTTTCCTGACCCCCTCCGCCTATGGGGAGGCATCCAACCGCCCTTGACGGGTCCAGCCGCTTTGGGGATATTGGTGCCTTGGGTGATGTGTTTTCTGAACGTTTTGGAAATTCAACTGTGCAAATAAGGCAGCTGCGTAAGCGGCTGCCTTATTGTATTAACAAGCCCGATCAGACATAAAGTTTTTTCAAAATGCGATGTCCGAAAGTACCCGAGGGGCGGGAAACAGCGGACAGGGGTTGGCACCGCGGTCAAAACCGGCAGCCGCCAAGGCGGCGCAGATTGGATTTGGGTACCGCAAGAGGAGGTGGGATTCAGGGGCAAGTCCCCCCGTCATCCTCCGCAGAGGACGAAATCTCTTTTCTCTAAAAATACGATTATTCTATGGAAACGGATACTGGCTGGAAACAGAAGCTTCAGTTTTTCTGTATAGCGGCCGCTACATCCTGCTTATATTGTAACCACGCATCGGGATGTTCCACATAATACAGAGGGCAGGCCTTGCCGGTAACATCGTAATGGCGGATCAAATGGGTTTCATCTAACTGGAACTGTTGGCACAGCCAGGCAGATAATTTAATGAGAGAAGCATAGGTCTTGTCAGTAAACTTGCCGTCCTTTTGGGGATGGCAGACCTCAATGGAGATGGTGTCAATGTTCCGGTCGTTGGTAGCGGAGGATATTTCGTCTAAAGGAATACATTGGATGATTTCCCCTTCCAGGCCGACCAGAAAATGGGCGCTGACCTCCACACCGGGATTATTAAAATAATTGCGGTTTTGTTGTGCGGTGGTTCCGGGATTCCCAACATAGTGAATGGCCAGATCCCGAACCTCTTCCAAAGGCTTGCCCCGTCTGGCGGCGCCGTCCACATCAATGAATTGCTGGTCAATCCAACTGGGGATTTGGACCGACGCGGGATCGATACGGCTGGAAGTTTCAGGAATAGGGGAAGAGGATGGGGATACGGAAGAGGAAGGAGGGGGGGCAGGAGTGTCCCTGGTCAGAATATAGCCCAGAACGGCACCGAGTACAATCACCATTGCCGCCGCGATAAGCAGCATCCTACGGCGATATTGGCGTCGTTTTCTCATGCGTATGCGTTGTTGACGTTTGTCCTCAATTGTATTCACAAAGCTCGCCTGCCTCTCCAGTGGTCGGATACAGTTTATTCAGTTTGTTTATTAT
>CALWMQ010000162.1 GCA_944382025.1 uncultured Clostridia bacterium
TGTAGTTGGAACCTTTCGTGAACCATCTTGTGGTAGGAGGACGGCACCGATCCACAGCATCCCTTACAGTGTAGCACAGCCCTTGGAGAGGGGCTCTAATAACTACTACTCTATTATACAAGGAGGAAGGAATACTTCCCGGAACTGGCGCATACCCACCGATACGGGCGAGAGGTTGACACCGCCTTCGGGACTGCCGTGGGCGCAGAAATGCTTGATAGTAGCCGCCAGCTTATCCGGAGGGAGGGATTCCTCCGTTCCCTGAAGGCCTTGGATATAGCTTAATCCCAATTCCCCTGTCAGGTAGGGGTCCTCCCCATAGGTTTCTTCCACCCGGCCCCAACGGGGTTCCCGAGCCAGGTCCAAATCGGGGGCCAGGGCCTGGCGGATACCGCATACGGAGGCTTCCTGAGCGATAGCGGAAGCCACCTGTTCCATCAGGGAACGGTTCCAGGCGCTGGACAGGGCGATAGCCTGAGGAAAAACAGTGGCGCCGGGGGACATATACCCATGCAGGCATTCGCTGATAAAAAGTACAGGGATGCCCAGGCGTGTTTCCTTGAGGCAATATTCCTGGATACTATTGATAATGCTGGCGTTTTTCTCAGGTGAGAGGCGGGGCGCTTCCATGGCGCCGCATCCCATATTTCCTAGTTCCTGAAGGGCGAGCGTGTGGGAAAACGTATCCCCTTCCACCACGGACATGGCACCCAGCATGACGATTTCCCTGAGCTTTTCCTCTAGGGTCATACGCCCCAGTAAATCGTTTACGCGGCTGTCAATGTCCAGGGAGGGATCCAAATACGCGGGGGTGAGCATATGGTTCACCTGTTGGCATACTGTAGGTAAGGTATGCCATCCTTTCCATGAAATCAGAAGTCTTTGCGGGCTATCAGTCTTGATCGAAGCCCAGGAAAGAGGCAATATTCAGCAGGGCCTGTTTTAAATGGGATGCCGGAACGGTTTCGTAAGGAGCGTCATCATAGACAAAGAGCTCTTCCCACTCGTACCAGTCGGGTTGAATCATCTGTTCAGGATGATCCATATACAGGCTGAGGAGGGTAAAATAGGCGCTCCAGCGAGGACGGTAGAAACGGGAGATCATCCCGGCCCATTCCCGGTGAGAATAATCCCGCAGCCAAACGGCGGCCTGTTTGTGGCCCCAAGTGGTAGAAAGGCGGCGGATCATATAGCGGATTTCTTTTTGAGCGGCGGGATTTTCCGGCGCGCGCTGTTGAGCGGCATCCAGGTAGGTCCCCAGCATGGTAAGGGGATGGCAGCTCAGGAGAGATTCCTGAAGGTCCAGATGCAGGAGGAACAGTTGGGTAGACTGGGCAAAGGCGTTTTTATCTTTTGTTTCCCAAGCCTGTTTGATCTGGGCCAGAGTCTGGCGCGCGTGGTTAGCCAGGCACTGACGGTAAACGTCTACAATGTCAAGCAGAAACCATCGCTTTGTTTGCAGAGTTCATAATCCTCCAGGAGGAGGCGGGCAGCCTGATAGAGATATTTGTTATCATAAGTTGGGTGCTGTCCGCCCCAGGTTGAGACGCTGGAAACCTCCAGGGAGGGGCGGGCGCACAGTACGGATTCCAAGGGGGAATCAATACCGCCTTCCATATAGATATATTTCCCCAGGATGGACAGGGCCTGAGCTGCGTGAGGGGCCTGGCAGCCATAGCGGCGCATGGCGTAATCGGACAAGTAGTCGGACAGCATGGGTTTTGACTTGGCGAAGGAGATGGTCTGGAAGACGTCGAAGAAGATTTCGTCTATGGTGATGGCTTCCGGCAGCATACCGATGCCCACCATGGCGTTTTCCGGGTTTTGGTCTGCGATGCGGAAGGGATCATAGAGGCTGGCGGTCAGGTTACCGCTCAGGTTCCGGGTACCGCCGAAATTGTTGACGGTGCAGTACAGCCAGGGAGTATTAGCGAAATCATCCCCAGCGTTAAAGTTCTTATCTGACAACAGGTTGGCGATCAGGAGATGTTCGGCGGGAATGCTGCGGAGCATAGGGCGTTGAGGATTGTCTCCCCAACCCTGCAGGAACCACACGGCATGGGGGTTGGCGTATTCCATGGCGGAAAAGACGGTGGCACCGTAGGCTTCCACATTAAAGCCCTGGGTAATACCGCCCTCATGGAAGGGGTCGATGGAATAATAGGCGCATTTCCCGAACAGGTCCTGGGAGATATCATAGAAGGAATGGGCCATATCCATAAACAGGGGATGGGTATAGTCCAGGATAGCGGGGCGTTGGAAGCCGAACCATTCGCCCTGGGAAAGGAGTTTCGCGTCCGGGAAGTGGTCCAGGAAGTCGGGGGGGACGAAGCCGCAGTAACCTGGGAGAACGATTTCGGCGCCGAAGGCCCGCATTTTCCGGCTGATCTTTTGGGAGAGAGCCCGCTGCTCTTCCAGCCACTCATCCGACAAAGGCAAATCGTAACCGGACATATTTCCCATCCATTGCCAGGGGAGATGAGCGGGATCACATAAGAAATTTTTGGCCTGGCTATCGGAGTAGCCTTTTTGGCGGAGCAGACGGTACCAGACATTTTCGTGGCCAACCGGGTTCAGGATCAGGTTCACGCCGCTGAGAAGGAGCCAGTCGGTCAGCTTTTCAAAGTCCTTCCCGGTCCAAAAGGCCATGGTGTAGCCGAAGGTACAGAAGTTAAAGAAATAGCGATAGAGAAAAGGGGAGAGGGTCTCATACGGGGAACCTACAGGAGGAGGTACAGGAGGCAAAGTGATTCGGCGTGTGAGGGGACCGATACAGCACCCGCATTTTTCCCGAAGGTACCAGGCAATGGCGGAGCAGGCGGCTACACCGCTGGAAGCGGCGATCTGAATTTTATTGTTTTTAGCGTCACAGATAGAAAATCCGTCCTTACCGTCAGTGCGGGGAATATGTAGGAATTCAAAAGCAGAGGCGTAGGCTTGGCTGGAGGTAACACGGCATATCAAATCGTGCAGCTCCTGAGGACATAAGGTATTGGAAAAATTTTGCGTTTTCATACCGGCAGCGTTTTGTTTAATTTGTTCCAGAGTATCCATGACGTTTCTCCCTCCTGAGACACGCGCCGATTTTGGCGGGATAAAGGGTTGCGCGTGGCTATGGTAATCTTTTACGAGTACCAGTATACCGCTTAAAGGAGGTGGCGGTTTGTAATTTTAAAAAATGTATTTATGTTTTTTTAAAACAGAATGAAGGTAGATATCAATATTTCCATAAATAGGGTTGAAAGGAAGAAAGTGGGAAAAAGTAGTAAAGTGCTCGCATAGGAAAAAATATTACAAATAGTTAACAGAATGTAGTTAGTATTCACAACTTTCCGTATGGCCCAATTATACAAAAATATATTTATTAAATTATTGGAATGTACATTTTTGCTTTTTGGACAACGAAAGAGTATCAAAAATCATAAATGCATCCTGAAAAACCGTAAATCCATATAAAGCCTGCATGGTATACTTTCATTGTAATAGACGACATTTGCAGCTTGTTCCTGTTGCAAATGCCCAATTTTGCCTTTATGCAAAATGAAACAACGGTTTTTTAGGGGTGTTAAGGATGGAAAAACTTAAACTTCAGCAGGTAGAACCGCATCCGGATCTGCCGGGTTATGACGCGTGGTACAGTTTTTCGGTACGACGGGACGGGCATGAGCTCAGCGCCGACGAGTTTACGCTTCGTACGGATCTGGCGTGCCGGATCCAGGGGAATGAGGTCACCGTACCGCTGGCGGTGAAAGAACAGAACGCGGGGGTACGGATGGGAAAAGCGGTAAGGTATCTATTCCCAGTCTCGGAAGGAAATGGGAAATAGCGATAAACGATGACTTTGACGGGACATCTTTAAACGCGGACATCTGGGGAATTCATGAGGCGGGCTGTATATATCCAGGGATGCCGGCATATTTTGATCAGGAAGCGGTTGAGGTATCCAACGGCACGGTGAAATTGAATGTGATCAACAAGAAATCCACCCTAAGAGGGCAGGACTTTCATTATAAGCTGGGCGGGATTTCCACAGCCGGAAAATACTTACAGCAAGGCGGCTGTTACATAGCGTCTATCAAGCTGCCGAATTACAGTGGTATCTGTCCGGCGTTTTGGTTACTGGCGGAAGGCGGCTATGGACAAGGGCATACCTTTTTTGATTCTAACGCGCCCAGTAAAGGCTGCTGCGAGATAGATATTATTGAGTCATCGCCTGCTTTTGGGGGCGGCTATTCCATTGCCGAACACTATTATGACCTAAATGCCGACAGTGCCCATACATCCAAAAGTAATATGGTAACTCCGCCTGCGGACATTTATGATGGAGAATTCCATACATTCGGATTGGTGGATCTGCCGGACGCTTCCTACTATTATTGTGACGGAGAGCTGATGGTCAGTTACCCTCATACATATACGGGGGATAATAACGGCGCGGCTATTGGAGTAAAAAAGAGCTATATGATCCTGTCCGTCGCGATTAACGCCAATGGTCCAAACGAATGGACAGGCAGCTGGAGTTTCACCGAAAAGGATTTCCCGTTGACAACCGAAGTGGATTGGGTTAACATGTTTTTCATAGGCCTGGCTGGGCGGACTTGGACAAAGGCGACAATACCGGAAATGAACCGCCCCCATAAAGCGGCGCCGGTATCCGTCAACGCTCGAGCAAGGGAGTTATAGGAGGATGGGTGAATGGCCCATTTTAGGAAAGGAAGATTGGTATGAAAGAAAATCCGGGGAAATTCCGACGTTTAGGAACGATGCTGGATTGTTCCCGCAATGGGGTGATGACGGTAGGGTCGGTCAAACGTTGGATTGACCTGAGCGCCATGATGGGGAACAATATGCTCATGCTGTATACGGAGGATACCTATGAGATGGAAGGACAGCCGTATTTTGGGTATGGGCGCGGCCGCTACACTAAGGAGGAGCTGAAAGAGATTGACGCGTACGGCCAGTCTAAAGGCGTGGAAGTCATGGCGTGTATACAGACCCTGGCCCACTTGAATGGGATTACCCGCTGGCCGGCGTACCAGCCCCTGATTGATACCGATGATATCCTGCTGGCCGGGGATGAACGGGTATATGAGCTGATTGAGTCTATGTTCCGGACGATTTCGGAATGCTTTACCTCACGGGTCGTGAATATCGGTATGGATGAGGCCCATATGATCGGGCGCGGCCGTTATTATGACCTGCATGGGGATGCCGACCGCTCGGAGATCCTCCTGGACCATATTACCCGGGTGGCGCAAATCGGGAAACGGTATGGGCTTACCATGTGTATGTGGTCGGATATGTTTTACCGCCTGGTGGTAGGGGATTATTATGACAGTAATGCCCCCATCCGCGAGGATATCCGCAGCCGTATCCCGGAAAATGTGGAACTGATTTACTGGGATTATTATTCCACCGACCCGCAGCGGTATCGGGATATGATGGAATCCCATGCCAAGATGAAACCTGGGTTCTGGTTCGCGGGAGGGTTATGGACCTGGGCAGGCTTTACGCCACACAATCTTTACAGCCAAAGGGCATCCAAAGCGGCTCTTCCCGCCTGCGTGGAAGCGGGAGTACAAGATGTGTTTCTCACCCTCTGGGGCGATAACGGAGGGGAAACCTCCAAATTTTCCATACTGCCCTCCTGGTTTTACGCCTCTGAGCTGGCCAAGGGGAATACGGATGAACAGCAGATCCGGGAAAAGTTCAGTCAACAGTTTGGGATCGCTTGGGACGACTTTATGCTGCTGGATCTGCCGGGAAGCCCTAATTCCTGGGCCGGTGAGGATACGGTGATCAACGCTGAAAAATATCTGCTGTACAATGACCCGTTCCATGGGCTTCTGGATTCCACCCTGCGGGGAGATGAAGGAGCCAGCTATGAGGAATGCGGGGAGAAATTGCTTCCTCTGTGCGGCCATCCGGAATGGGGGTATCTGTTTGAGACCCAGCGGATGTTGTGCCGGGTATTGGCTATCAAAGCCAATCTGGGCCAGCGGACCAGAGCCGCGTACACGGCTGGGGATGCAGAGGCGTTATCGGCGGTTATCAAGGAATATAAGACCCTTGAAGAGCGTCTGGAGGACTTCTATGGGGCTTTTTCACGTCAGTGGTACCGAGAAAATAAAGGGCAAGGTTTTGAGGTTCAGGATATCCGTTTAGGCGGCCTGATGCGGCGGGTCAAGCATTGCCGTGAGATGCTGGAGAACTATCAACAGGGTACACTGGAGAGAATTCCGGAATTAGAGGAAACACTTTTGGACTTGACCGGTAAGGGGACGGATTTCCAGAAACAACCGGTTTATGTCAATCATTGGCAAGCGATCGCCACGGCTAATATTTTATAAAGCGGATGGATAGGGACCAGCTCTTCCCCATACGTGGCAGTGGTATCCACAGTGGCTTTTTTATCGGGTGGGGACCTTATGCCTGCCCGATAAATTTATGTTAGAAACGGTCAAGGGCGGGCTTGAGACCGACGTTTGAACGAGGGACCTCCACAGAAGGGGCAGGAAAGGAGACAGCCAATGGCATTAGAGATACAAGGGCGCTTATTGAGTTCTTTGGAAAAGGTATTTTGGGATGAGGATCTGGGAGCGCGGGCGTATATGGCGGGCAGTGCCTTGCGTGGGGAACGGTTTTCGTTCCAGGCTGCCTTTCGTCAGAGCGGGGGAGAAGAAGGCCTGCGTATAGCAGCCAAAACAGAGACAGGTTTGCCGGGACATGTGGAAATCCGTGAGGTGGGCCAAGTCCCTGTGTTCCATCCGGTATCGCAGTGCCATGATGAGGCATATTTGAGAACAAAACCGGGATTGTTTCCGGATCCACTGTACCCACATAAAGGCGAATGGACATTGGCGCCGGAACAATGGCGGTGCCTGTGGGTGACGGCAGAGATCGCCCAGGATGCCCCGGCAGGGAAATATCCTATTACCATGAAACTGGCCCGAACCGATTCCCCGGAGGAGACGCTGGCGGAAGTCACCTTTACCCTGCAGGTAATACCGGTAAGCCTGCCGCCGCTCAAGCTGCTGTTTACCGATTGGTTCCACGCCGACTGTTTAGCAACCTACTATAAGGTACCGGTATTCAGCGAGGATCATTGGAAATTGATGGAGGCGTATATAGAGAATGCGGCGCAATATGGGGTGAACTTGCTGTTAACCCCGGTTTTCACGCCTCCTCTGGACACCGAGGTCGGCGGGGAACGTCCCACGGTGCAGTTGGTGGACGTAACGGCCAGCGGCGGGGAATATAGCTTTGGTTTTGACAAGCTGGACCGCTATATGTCTATGGCGGAAGGACATGGGATCCGCCATTTTGAGATAGCCCACTTGTTTACGCAGTGGGGAGCAGCGGCGGCCCCGAAAATCATGGGGACGGCAGATGGAGAATACCGGCGTTTGTTTGGCTGGGAAACACCATCCGCGTCCAAGGAGTACCGGGAATTTTTGCGGAGCTTTCTGCGTGAGCTGAAAGAGCATCTGGCGGAAGCCGGACGATTGGAACGCTGCTGGTTCCATATATCTGACGAGCCGGGAGAGGATACCCAGGAGGGATATCGGCAGGCTAAGGAAGGCGTGTGGGAAGAGCTTGCAGACTGTCATGTGATGGACGCGCTGTCTGATTACACATATTATGAGCAGGGCTTAGTAAAGCATCCCATACCAGCGCTGGACAAAGTGGAAGGCTTTTTAGAGAAAGGACTTCCCAGTCCCTGGACATATTACTGCTGCGCACAGGGACAGAAGGTCAGCAACCGTTTTATGGCTATGCCGTCCTATCGCAACCGTATTCTGGGATGCCAGATGTATAAATATCAGATAGAAGGGTTTTTGCACTGGGGCTTTAACTTCTGGTATAGCTGTTTGTCCCGGCGGGGGGTCAACCCGTATCTGGAAACCGGGGCGCAAGACGCGTTTCCAGCCGGGGATGCGTTCTGCGTATATCCGGGGGAGGATGGCCGGCCTATCCCCTCGCTGCGGGAAGTGGTGTTTTTTGAAGCGCTGCAGGATATGCGAGCCCTGGAACTGCTGGAAACAGCGGCGGGCAGGGAAACGGCTGTATCGATCCTTAATCGGGGCGGCAGCCTGACCATCAGCTCATATCCGGACAATCCGGAATGGCTGTTGGAAACACGGGAAATGGTGAATCAGCGGATAGCGGACAGCCTGGGAAGCGGCTGTCAGGGAATAAGAGGCAGGCAGGGCATCAAGCTGGAAAATGCCGGTAGCCAAGGGCGGAGGATAATATGACAAAGCACACCTTTACAATTGAGGACACATTTATGCTGGATGGCCAGCCGTTTCAAATCCTGTCCGGCACGGTACATTATTTCCGGGTTGTGCCGGAATACTGGCGGGACCGGCTGGAGAAGCTGAAAAATATGGGCTGCAACACGGTGGAGTTTTATGTACCCTGGAACCTGCATGAGCCCCGGGAAGGAGTATATGTTTTCGACGGGATATGCGATGTGGTACGGTTCCTAGAGCTGATCCAGGAGATGGGATTGTGGGCGATTGTGCGTCCGGGACCGTATATTTGCGGGGAATGGGAATGGGGAGGCCTTCCGTATTGGCTGCTGAAGCGGGACGGAATACGGGTGCGTACCACGGATCCCCGGTTTCTGGAGCCCATGAAGGCGTATTTCCATCAGCTGCTTTCTCTGATCCGGCCGTTTCAGGTGGATAACGGCGGACCGATCCTGATGATGCAGGTGGAAAACGAATATGGTTCTTATGGCGATGACCGGGAGTACATGAACGCGGTGAGAGATGCCCTGCTGGAATGCGGGATCACCGTTCCCCTGGTTACATCCGATGGGGATATGCGGTATATGCTGCGGGGAGGCCAAGCGGACGGTGCCCATCCCACCATCAACTTCGGTTCCCAGGCCAAGGAACGATTCCAGATACTGCAGGAGCACCTGGAACACGCGGCAGGCAAATCAGGTCCCTTAATGTGTATGGAATTTTGGACCGGATGGTTCGACTACTGGGGTCAGGGAAAACACAGCGTCACTCCATATGACCAGAGTCAAACAGACTTGGATCACATGCTTCAGAAAGGCAATGTCAACTTCTATATGTTCCATGGCGGGACCAATTTCGGCTTTATGAGCGGGTCGAATCATATCGGAAAGCTGATGCCGGATGTGACCAGCTATGATTATGACGCGCCTTTAAGCGAGAGCGGAGATATTACCCCCAAATATCGGGCATGCCAGGAGGTCATACGCCGGTATAAGGAGATTGATGAAGTGCCGTTGAGCACTGAGATCCGGAAAATGGCGTACGGCCGGTTCCCGGTGTCTGAGAAAGTGTCTCTGTTTGCCACACTAGACACGATTTCACAGCCGCGGTATAATCCGTGGCCGCTGTCCATGGAACAGCTGGACCAGGGATATGGATATACCCTGTACCGGACCACGCTCCGCACGGATGACCAGGTAACGGAATTTGGAATGACCGGCGCTAACGACAGGGCACAGGTGTTTTTAGATGAAGAAAAACAGATGACCTTGTATGACCTTGAGCTGCTGGAAAAACATAAAGTCTGCTGGACGATCGATCAGCCCCGGCAGCTGGATATTCTCATGGAAAATATGGGCAGGGTGAATTATGGGCCGCTGCTCAACCGTCAGCATAAAGGTATACATGAAGAAGTGCTGCTGAACAATCGCACCCATGCCGGCTGGGAACATTGGACATTGCCCATGGATCAGGATAGCCTGAAAGGGATAGATTACACCCGGGGCTATACACCGGGACAGCCAGGGTTTTATCAAGTGTCCTTTGAGGTATCCTCTAAGGCGGATACTTTTCTGGATATGGAAGGCTGGGGCAAAGGGTTTGTCCTTCTCAATGGTTTTCAGCTGGGAAGATTCTGGGAGATAGGGCCTCAGAGAACCTTGTATATTCCAGGGCCGCTCCTGCGGGAGGGAACCAATATCCTAACCATTTTTGAAACCGAGGGAAAAGCCGGAACAGGGGTTTCTTTTGTGGATCAGCCGCGCCTGTAACAGGCCGGCATTTTATCCCGCTGTACAGGAAGGCAGTCTCGTCGGTTTAACAACAACCCATATGAAAAAGCCACCCACACAGGCAGATTCTTCTGCTTATGTGGGTGGTTTCGTTATATGGACAAGAACACACATCATGGTGATATGCGAAATATGGGGAACCAGTCAACCATTTGAAGGCGGGATGGCTTGAGCGGTATGGCGTATCTCCCTCTGCTATGGGGCGTCCTGTGAGATACATATGGTCCAGCCCTAGTCCTTGGTGAGGCCTGACCATCCAAGGGCAGCCTGTTCACAAATCACCGGTGAGATTGAAACCGTAAAGTTTTCGGCCGCCTTTTTCAAAAGGCGGTGGGGTTGGGGGCAAAGCCCCCTGCTGCTTCCATGGAGCGGGTGGGGCTTCCCGCGGGTACCACGCCGCCCGGATGTTTATACCCTCTGGAGGACCTTGACAATTTCCCCCACATATACCCGATGGAAATCCCCGTTTTTATAATTTCCCATAATAGCAGGATCCAGAAACTGTTGAGGGTCCAGATCCTGCGTATATAATTTGCGGCAGACCAGCACCAGGCGGGCCTGCTGGAAATAGGGGGCCTGGGCATCGAAAACCGGGGTCAGCCCGGCCTCGGTTACCTTATCCGTATCCCGACCGGACTTGCTGCCGCAGATCTGCAGAGCCTTTTTATTTCCCGGTTCCAGCACCGACAGGGTATAATATTTTTCCTGTTCCAGAAACTCATAGGTATACCGGGATGGGCGGACGAAAGCGAAGCTTACCGGTGTGTTCCACAGTACCCCCAGGCCTCCCCAGCTGGCCGTCATGGTATTAAACCGGTTTTCCTTACCAGCGGTAATCAACATCCATTCCCGGCTGATGATATC
>CALWMQ010000163.1 GCA_944382025.1 uncultured Clostridia bacterium
CGTTATTGACAACCAATGTGCCCAGGAGGGCAAACAGAGGCATAATCAAAAGAACCGCCAAGAGGGCACGGCGCATGAAATCATAGTCAAACAGGGAGAGAAGCGCTTCAAACACGGTCAGCACCTCCCGGATAAGGCTGAGCCCCCGCGGGGTGAGCGGAAAAAGCGGCGGAAAAGGCCGGCGTGGCAAATACCGCCTCCGGTGTTCCGCATTCCAGTACGGTTTTATCCAGCAGTACCACCCGGTCCGCATGATCCCTTACATAGTCCAAATCGTGGGATACCAGCAGAAGGACCATATCATCGGTGGCTTTCAGCTGATCCAACAGGGCATAGAAATCCTGAAGGCCCGCTTGATCCACCCCTGAAACCGGCTCATCCAGAATCAGGAGATCAGGAGCGGGCAGGGTAGCGATGGCCAGTAATACCCGCTGCAGTTCCCCGCCCGACAAGCGCCCTGCCGGCCGATCTAAAAGGGTATCCGCCCGGAACCGGCGAAAATGACAGGCCAGCTTCTCCGCCCGTTTCCTGCTACGGGGCAGGAAAGCCGGATAGGAAGAGGTAAAAGCCAGCGCCATATCATAAACGGTGGCGGGGGAACCCCTGTCCAGATTGAGGGACTGGGGTACATAACCGATCCGGGGCTTTCTGGGAGACGGTACACCGCCGTGGCCCGAGAATTCCACACGGCCGGTATGGGGCAGTTCTCCCAGGATGGCCTTCAGCAGAGTGGATTTTCCCGCCCCGTTGCGCCCGATGACAGCCGTCAGTTCCCCGCAGTGGGCATGGAGATTTACATCCTGTAGCAGGGTTTCCCCGCCCAGGCAAACCCCGATATGATGGATCTTCAGGCAATGCAGCCCGCATTGGCATGGCATGGGAATCCCTCCTTTATGGTTCGCCGGAAGGGCCGGATCCGGCCCCCGCCTGTTCCAGCAGCGACAGGTTGTAATCCATCGCCTGAACCCATCGATCCTTGTCCGCCGTCCCCTCGGCGGGGGTTACCGCGGCATCCAGTACGGCGGTATAGCTTCCCGCCGCGTACCCGGTCAGATAGGTATAGGCTACAGGATATTGATTATCATACAAAAACAATGTACGCTTTCCACGGATAGCGTCCGCAATCTCTTCCAGTTCCCCGGCGGAGACGACGCTCTCCTCTCCCATAGCTACGCGTCCCTCCACATGGAGCTGGAGGTCTTCCGCCAGATAGGCCAGGGAATCATGGAAAATAACACAGCTCTCAAAGGGAAGGGATACCGCTGCGGTTTCCAGCCGGACTTGCCTCTGTCGGATTGTCTCAAGGTACTTTTCTCCGTTAGCCCGGTACGCTTCCGCCCGGGAGGGATCAGCAGCACACAGTTGATCCATTAATTTTTCCACCTGTGCGGCATAGCGGGCGGGGCTCATCCAGATGTGTTCATTGTATATCGTCTCTGCCTCGGCTTCTTCCTGAGCCTCCTCCGTCTCGTGGTGATGATGGGAGGACGATTCCAGCAGCGAGATTCCAGTGGAGGTATCCACAGTCGGCAGGCCGGGTAATTGGTCCAGCGCCTGATCCAGGAAGCTTTCAGCTCCTGCCCCGTTGAGCACCAGCAGATCGGCTTGCTGTAGGGTGATCATGTTGTCCGGGGACAGCTGGTAGTCGTGGAGGCAGCCGGTCTGCGGCTGGGCCAGGCAGGACACCCGTACATCTTGCACGCCTTCCGTCAGGTTCAGGACAGCGGTATACATGGGATAGAAGCTGGCCACGATAGAAAATTCCTCATGAGCCTTATCCCGATAGGTACCGGTAAAAGCCGTAACGCCTAAGGAGACGGCTGTGATGGCCGCCATCAACAAGGCCGTGCCGCCATATATTTTTTTCATGAGAGAAATCTCCTTATTGCAAATCAGATGCAATAATAGTACGCTATTCCTGCCGTCTTGTCAAGAGGAAGCCTACAAATCGGCAGGATGACTCGCTCGGTTTGGCGGTAGCGGTTGTCATCTCAGATGCCGGGACTAGGATGGAACCGGATGCGGAAATTGGAACGCCGCAGAGAGTTTGGTTAATCACGCGCGTTTTTGCTCTCATGCGGGAAAGCGCCTGTTCAGCATAGGCGCTGGACGAGAAACCGGGGGCAGGCATGGCATCTGAATTCTTTTTGCGAAAAAATATCTTTTTTTCAAAATGAAGAGAGAAATATGATGAAATAGCGGGACTTTATAACAAAATCGTCGAATTGTCAACCCTTTTTCTGTTCAAGAGGAAAAAATTCCCATTAAGTCAATGAAATCTACGGTATAATTTGGTAAACTCTATTGTGGAAAAGGAATGGAATAAGGGGGCTAGCTATGCTTAGGCTTAAAGAATTACGGGAAGCCTGCCATGTAACTCAGGAGAAGCTGGCGGAACAGGTAGGATCCAGTAAATCCAGTATCAGTTATTACGAGTCAGGCAAACGGGAACCGGACATTAATATGCTCAAACAGCTGGCCGCCTATTTCCATGTAACGGTGGATTATCTGATCGGCCTGTCCCCTCTGCCTAATGAATTTCTTCAGCAGGACGAGATCCGTATGTTGATGCTGTACCGTAAAATGGCACCCGAAGAGCAGACCGCTATCGTGGGTATGATGGACGCTGTGGTCAATACCCGAGAAAAGGTCTGAGGGTCAGGTATGTCTTACGGCGGCAATACATAATAAGAATCCATCCCTGCTGGCAGAATCCTTTGCCTGCAGGGATTTTTTTGGATGTTTCACCACAGCCGCGTGCTGAAACAAACAAGAGGATGCACTGGCGGCATCGGGGTTAGAGGAACTCCATGGCTGGCGCCAAGAAAAAGCATCTTTTCCCGCCCCATGCCACCGTAGCCTCCCCAGCATATTTTTTAAGGAAAATATAGAATAATTAATGGCTGCTCCATAGGAGTATAATATACTCTTACAATGCTACAAATGGATTTTTAAGATGTGCTGAAGGCTCGAGAAAAGCTGTGCTATAATAATACCATCATTTATCTCAAAACCATCCCTGATAGGATCAGGTTGAGGGCATCGGTCCGAATAGGCCTTAGAATAATCTATACAAGACTGCGTTTCACTGTCGAGCGGGAGTAACTCAATGTCAATGTTAATACCCGTTGCTTGTAGCAACGGGTATATTTGTATACAATAGAGTAAACCACAAGAAGGAGGTTATCTCTAATGTTAAGTGAAAACATCAAAGTAATCAGAAAATCAAAAGGGCTTTCGCAAGAGGATCTTGCTATCAAGCTAAATGTGGTGCGACAAACAATCTCCAAATGGGAACAGGGATTGTCAGTTCCCGATTCTGATATGTTAATCTCTATATCGGAAATGCTTGAAACGCCTGTAAGCACTTTGCTTGGAGAAACTGTTGCTGAGCCCAAAGCTGATGACTTAAAATCCATTTCCGAAAAACTGGAAATTATAAACTTGCAGCTTGCTCAACGGAAGAAAGTAAGACGGAAACTGCTTCAATGGCTGCTTATCGCATTGTGCGTGGTCATCATCATCATCGCCACCGCCTTATTCGTATTCAATAGTGCTTATTTAGGATGGGATTATAGTGACCCTGAAATGGCCGTTGCCGGAGCTGCGTTTCATGCGTTTGAATGGCTGTTTGTCCGATTGGCGCCATTTATCCTTATAGGAGCAATGGTTGGGATTTGCTTAACATGGAAAAATATATAAAACCGTTCTGATGGGACACGGGAAAGTTTGAAGGCAGTTGTGAGGCAAAACACAGTTAGATCAGAAAGCCCTGGGCTGCGAGGAAACATCTCATGGCACAGGGCTTTCCCCGTTATCTTTAAGAAGTGGGACTCTTTTTCCTTGGAGGGGGAAGTTCATCGGCTATAGGCGACGCGCTTCTGAAAATCCTGCCTGTTAACAAAAAGGGCCCAGTATAAACTGGGCCCTTTCGATATGTTTTTGGGGGAATAAAATAACTTCCTGTTTTTCTGTTTATGAGCTATTTTCCGCCCGCCAACTAAACTATACGGGATTATTTTTTGTTCCGGATATACTCGTCAATGGCCTTAGCAGCAGTTTTGCCGGCACCCATGGCCAGAATCACGGTAGCCGCGCCGGTTACCGCGTCACCGCCTGCGTATACGCCCTCACGGCTGGTAAGACCGGTTTCCTCTTCTACCACAATACCGCCCCATTTCTGGGTATCCAAGCCCTTGGTGGTGGATTTTATCAGGGGATTGGGCGAGGTACCGATAGCCATGATCACGCAGTCCACATCCAGGACAAACTCCGACCCAGCCTTTTCCACAGGACGGCGGCGTCCGGAAGCATCCGGTTCTCCAAGCTCCATCTCCACGCATTCCATACCGGAGACGAACCCATCCTCACTGCCCAAGATCCGGGTAGGATTGTTCAGCAGCTTGAAGGTAATCCCTTCCTCCTTGGCATGCTCCACTTCTTCCGCACGGGCAGGGAGCTCCTTTTCAGAGCGCCGGTAAACGATATAGACATCCTCAGCGCCCAGCCGTTTGGCGCAGCGAGCGGCATCCATAGCCACGTTGCCGCCTCCCACCACCGCTACCTTTTTCGCGTGCTGGATAGGAGTGCTGCTGTCCTCTTTATAGGATTTCATCAGGTTCACCCGGGTCAGGAACTCGTTAGCGGAATAAACCCCTTTCAGGTTTTCCCCCGGGATATTCATAAACCGGGGCCGGCCGGCGCCGGAACCGATGAAAACCGCCTCAAACCCATCCTCCAGCAGTTCATCCACCGAAAGCACCCGGCCAATAACCATATTGGTTTCCACCTTCACGCCAAGGGCCTTCAGGGAATCAATTTCTTTCTGGACAATCGCCTTGGGAAGACGGAACTCAGGAATACCATATACCAGCACGCCGCCAGCTGTATGCAGGGCCTCAAATACCGTGACATCATAGCCCAGTTTTGCCAAGTCGCCCGCGCAGGTCAGTCCGGAGGGGCCGGAACCTACGACAGCCACCCGATGGCCGTTGGGAGCGGGCTTTTTGGGAGCCTCCTTGACATGGGCGTTATGCCAGTCAGCCACAAACCGTTCCAGGCGTCCGATAGCAACCGGTTCTCCCTTGACACCGCGGACACATTTGGATTCGCACTGGGTTTCCTGAGGGCATACCCGGCCGCATACCGCGGGAAGAGAACTGGATTTCACGATGATCTGGTAGGCCTCTTCAAAATTCCCCTTGGCTACCTCCGCTATGAAATCCGGGATGAAGATATTCACCGGGCAGCCGCCGACACAGGGCTTATTCTTACAGTGCAGGCAGCGCTGAGCCTCGTCAATGGCCTGTTCCTCGGAATAGCCCAGGGCTACTTCCTTAAAGTTTTTGTTCCGTACATCCGGGGCCTGAGACGGCATCTCGTTCTTTTTCAGAGACATATTGGGCATCTCAGCGCACCTCCTTTTCAAACAGATGGCAGGTTTCCTCATGAGCGTGACGTTCAAAAGGCTTATACATACTGGACCGGGCTATAGCCTCGTCGAAATCCACCTCAAAGCCGTCAAAGTCCGGGCCGTCCACGCAGGCGAACTTGGTCTTGCCACCCACTGTCAGGCGGCAGCCGCCGCACATGCCGGTGCCATCGATCATAATGGGGTTCATGCTCACCACAGTTTTGATGTTGTATTTCTTGGTGAGCTGCACCACGAATTTCATCATGATCGGCGGACCGATAGCGATAACCTCATCGTATTGCTCCCCGGCGTCGATCAGGCTTTGCAGGGCATTGGTTACCAGACCTTTTTCCCCATAGCTGCCGTCATCGGTCATCATGCACAGCTTATCGCTTACCTCCCGGAACTGCTCTTCCAGGATGACCAGGTCTTTATTGCGGAATCCCACAATGGAATGTACCTCCGCGCCAAGCTGGTGGAGCTTTTTGGCAATGGGATAGGCGATAGCGCAGCCTACACCGCCGCCGATAACCGCTACCTTTTTCAGGCCTTCCACATGAGAGGGGACTCCCAGAGGCCCTACAAAATCATGGAGGCTGTCCCCTTCTTCCAGATGGTTCAGCTTCTCGGTAGTAGCGCCCACAATCTGAAAGATAATGGTTACCGTACCTTTTTCCCTGCCGTAATCCGCCACGGTCAGGGGGATCCGTCCCCCGTCTTCATCTACCCGGAGGATGATGAACTGGCCCGGTTCCGCCTTTTTGGCGATCAGGGGCGCGTCGATCTCCATCAGGGTCACAGTGGGGTTGAGCGGCTGCTTCTTGACAATTTTATACATGGCGATCACTCCTTATATCAGACCGATTTTATGGATGGCGTGGGCGAGGATTTCCCCGTGGTCGAAAGCCAGCTCACCCGGGTTAGTCAGCCGGAACTCCAAAGGCCGGAGTTCCCACGGAAAGGCGCCGGGGACCTCTTCCAGCTCAGCGGAGAAAGATTCCTCCCCCGAAGAGAACTCCAGACGAAGCTGGGTGTCCCGCCTGTCTATGTGCAGGTCAAACCACCTGGCATCGTCCGCGTCATCCCCGGCGGCAGCTTCCCCGGCCCGGTCCGGCGGGATAACGGCCGCATAGGCTTCGGAAACCACCCACATTCGGGGATCCCGGCCTGGGCGGCTGAACAGCCCTACCTGAACAAGGGGCAGACCCTGGAGATGGGTTTCCTCCTCCAGTTCCCGGGCAGCGGTCTCGTCCACCGATTCCCCCTTTTGGGCAAATCCTCCCGGCAATGCCCAGTATCCCAGATAGGGATGACCGCCCCTTCTGACCAGCAGCACCCGGAGCCCTTCCCTGCTCATGGAAAACACCGCGATATCCGCTGTCACCGACGGCCGGTCATAGTCCTTGGGCCGGTAGGCCGCCAGAAATTCCTTTTCGGTCAGGCCGTTTTTATCTCTTCGTTCCATGAAATCCTCTTTTCAAAAAGGGGCTGCCGCGCCAAAGCTCCTACGCGGCAGCCCTCCATTTGTATGTTGGACAGGATTAGAAATCCACCTCAGTGTCGTAGTAGCAGCACTTGAGAAGTTTCTCCATTTCCTCCTGGCTGGGCTGACGGGGGTTGGAGCCGGTGCAGGCGTCGCCGATAGCGTTCTTGGCGATTTCCGGCAGTCTCTCCAGGAAGACGTTCTCCGGCACAAAGCCGTTTTCGGTGGGATAGCTGTCCGCGCCGTACTGCTTGATGCAGTGGGGGATGTTCAGCTCATCGTTCATATGCCGCAGGTATTTGATCAGCAGCTGAACCTTTTCGTCATCGTTGCTGCCGCCCAGGCCCATGAAGTCGGCGATAACACCGTAACGTTTCTTGGCGGTTTCATCTTTGGCGTTAAAGGCGATGACCTTGGGCAGGTACATAGCGTTGGCAGCGCCGTGGATGATGTGAGCGCCGTAATCGGCGAAAGCGGCACCGGTTTTGTGAGCCATGGAGTGGACAATGCCCAGCAGGGCGTTGGAGAAGGCCATACCGGCCAGGCACTGGGCATTATGCATGCTGTCCCGTTTCTCCATGTCGCCGTTATAAGAATCCACCAGATCGTTCTGGATCATTTTAATGGCGTGGAGGGCCAGGGGATCGGTGAAATCGCAGTTAGCGGTGGACACATAGGCTTCCACAGCATGGGTCATAGCGTCCATACCCGTGTGGGCAACCAGTTTTTTCGGCATGGTCTCGGCCAGTTCAGGATCAACAATAGCCACATCAGGGGTAATTTCAAAGTCGGCGATGGGGTATTTAATGCCCTTTTGGTAGTCGGTGATAATGGAGAAAGCGGTAACCTCGGTAGCGGTGCCGGAGGTAGAGGAGATAGCGCAGAAATGAGCCTTAGTTCTCAGCTTCGGCAGGCCGAACACCTTGCACATATCCTCGAAGGTCACTTCAGGGTACTCATATTTGATCCACATGGCTTTAGCGGCATCGATGGGGGAACCGCCGCCGATGGCCACGATCCAGTCAGGCTGGAATTTTTCCATGGCCGCCGCGCCTTTCATAACCGTCTCTACAGAAGGATCGGATTCGATGCCCTCAAAGAGTTCCACTTCCATACCGGCTTCCTTCAGGTAGGAAACCGCTTTGTCCAGGAAGCCAAACCGTTTCATAGAGCCGCCGCCAACGCAGACAATCGCCCTTTTGCCTTCCAAGGTTTTCAGGGCTTCCAAAGCGCCCTTACCGTGATACAGATCTCTGGGTAATGTAAAACGAGCCATACAGAATCTCTCCTTTTCAAAATTCGAACCGGTATGAGGTACCGCCTATCCGGTTCCTACAACGTCTCTTATTATAAACGCTGTGTCGAAAAAAAGGAAATAAGGGATTTGCATGAGTGGATATACAATGCTTTTCCTGACAGTTTTAGGAAGGGGGCGACGCATTAAAAAGAAAGTTGTGAAAAATTTCACGAATCTTGTGGTTTATCCATGGCCAGTATAGGGGAAATCGCGAAGTCAAAAAATTTTTCCTGTTAAGAGATATCATAAATATGGAAAATCCGTGAACAAATATTGGCGGATTTATGATTACCATATTGCCTTTATGGCAGGGGCATATCAAAAAGCATATCGCACGGTATCCGATCTGCGGGATATGTCAGGGGCTCTGCCCCTCACCCCGCCTCCTCTTGCGGTGCCCAAAACCGCCGCACGCCGCTCTCGCGGCCGCCGGTTTTGACCGCGGCGCCAACCCCTGCTCGCTGCTTCCCGCACCGCGGGCGCTCGCAGGCGTTGCCTTTTGTAAA
>CALWMQ010000164.1 GCA_944382025.1 uncultured Clostridia bacterium
CTTTCCGTATCATTATATAAAGAAAACTATAGGAGGATTTATGCTATATCTCAATATTTTTCTACAAATCAACACAAAACATTACAAAATATAAGTAACGCGTTAACCCACCTATTTATGCGTGTGAGGAAGGTTCGCCTCAGGGATGGTTGGCCACAGGCAGGGATCGATAGAAAGGACTGTTCTTTACAACGACTTTGCCCTGAAGTATACTGACAGAGATAAGGAGTGAGACTGATGTGGGCGTACAGCAGTAATTTTTATCAGATTTATACTTTAGGCTTCTGCGGGTGCCCCGGACAGAACGATAGCTGTACTGTCCCCCGGATCCGCAAGGTGGAGGAATGGATTCCCCACCTCCAACGGCTGAGTATGGACGCGGTGTATTTTACCCCTGTGTTTGATTCCGATGCCCATGGGTACGATACCCGGGATTATACCCGCCTGGATCCTCGGCTGGGGACCAATGCGGATTTTACCCAGGTGTGTCAGGCCCTGCACCGAAACGGTATCCGGGTGGTACTGGACGGGGTGTTCAATCATGTGGGACGGGGATTCTGGGCGTTTCAGGATGTGCTGCAAAATCGGGAAGCCTCCCCTTACCGGGACTGGTTTTTCCTGGACTTCGGCGGCAATACCGCTTATAATGACGGTCTTTGGTATGAAGGATGGGAAGGCCATTATGAGCTGGTAAAGCTGAACCTGAGGAACCCGGCGGTAGTAGAGTATCTGATGGACTGCGTATCCGGCTGGATACGGGAATTCGATATCGATGGGCTCCGGTTGGATGTGGCGTACAGTCTTGACCAGGATTTCATTGCCCGGCTGCGCCGTCATGGCGATGGGCTGAAGGAGGACTTTTTCCTGATAGGGGAGATGCTCCACGGGGATTATAATCGGCTGATGGGGGAGGGCATGCTCCACAGCGTGACCAATTATGAATGCTATAAAGGGCTGTATTCCAGCTTTAATTCCCTGAACCTGTTTGAAATTGCCCATTCCCTTCAGCGCCAGTTCGGGCCGGAACCTTGGACACTGTATAAAGGAAAGCACCTGCTGAATTTTGTGGATAACCACGATGTGACCCGGATTGCCAGTATGCTGGGGCGTCCGGAGCATCTGCCGCTGATCTATGCCCTGCTGTTCGCCATGCCGGGGATCCCCTGTGTATACTATGGCAGCGAATGGGGCGCCTTGGGCCGGAAAGAAGAAGGTGATCCGGCCTTGCGCCCATGCTTTGACAGGCCGGAGGAAACAGAACTAACCCCTTGGATCGGGAACCTGGCCAAGGCCCATAAGGAAAGCGCTGCGCTCCGGGACGGGGCCTACCGAACCCTGACGCTGACTAACCGGCAGCTGGTGATGGAACGGGCGGTTCCGGGAGAACGGGTGATCGCGGCGATCAATGCTGATGGGGAACCCTACACAGCCCATTTTGATGCGGGTGCCGGAAGAGGGATCGACTTACTGACCGGCCAGCCCCACGATTTTGGCGGCGGCAGCGTCCTTCCTCCATACAGTGCCGTTTACTGGAGGATCACAGACTAGGGCGGCTGTTGACAGAAGGACGGCCGGCTGCCAAAAAGGAGGACATGCAAAAGATGCCGTTTGAAAAAGTAGTGGATTTGATGAACCGCCTGGCCAGGGAGATGGTGCCGGGTAATGCGGTCTGCGTTTACCTACAAGGGAAAAAGGTCCTGGAATACGCGGCGGGGTACGCTGACCTGGAAGCCGGTACCCCTATGACCGGGCACGAACTGTTCAATTTATATTCCTCCTCCAAGCTGACGACAGTAACAGCGGCGCTCCAGCTCTATGAACAGGGGCTGTTTCTGATGAGTGATCCCTTATACGCCTATATCCCGGAGTTCCGGGAGATGACGGTTCTCGCGCCGGACGGGCACCTGACGCGGGCAGCCAATCCCATTACGGTAGGACATCTGTTTACCATGACTGCCGGGATGGATTACGATCTGCGGCGTTTGGACAGAGAGGATGTACAGGAATCTACCGATGGAAAAATGGATACTTTGGAGGTAGTACGCCGCTTAGCAAGAGAACCCCTGGCCTTTGAACCGGGAACCCGCTGGCAGTACAGCCTCTGTCACGATGTTTTGGCGGGCCTGGTATGCGCGATAACCGGGAAAAAATTCCGAGACTATGTGCGGGAAAGAATTTTTGAGCCTTTAGGCATACAAAACGCCTTCTATCATCGGACTGCCGCCATAGAAAATCGCATGGCGGCTCAATATACCTATGTGCCCTTAGAGGGCGAGGAAATAACGGATCCTGTGGAGGCGCAGATGTCGGGGCGGATCGGAAAAGGAGCTTTCAGAAAAATTGATAAATCTATTGGCGCCTTTGCGCCAGGGGAGGAATACGACAGCGGCGGGGCAGGTATAGTGTCTTCGGTGCCGGAATACGCTCTCCTGTTAGCCGCCCTGGCCGCGGGCGGAAAAGGCCTTACTGGTGAACGTATACTGTCTCCCCATACGGTTCGCCTGATGAAAGCCAATCATCTGGATGAAAGGACAGCACCGTTTTTCCCTTCCACGCCCCATCTGGCAGGTTATGGTTACGGCCTGGGCGTTCGTACCATGGTGGATCCGGTGAGGGGCGGCTCCAACGGATCCTTAGGGGAATTCGGCTGGGGCGGCGCAGCCGGCTCCTATTGCCTGGTGGATACGGAGCTTGAACTGGCGGTATGTTATGCCCATCATATGCGTAACCCACAAACTGACTATTTTCAGCCCCGGCTGAGGAATGTGATCTATGCCTGCTTGGACGTATAGGAGAGTGAACGGATAGGCTGCCTATTCCTCCGAAGCGGAAAGCACAGACTGGCAAAGACTGAGCAAAGAAAAACGCCCGTTTTTCATGATGCTGGAAGGGCCAATAAACGGCGGCCCGGCAAAGAATTTTCTGAATGTTCTGAGAGGCGGGCAGGCAATCGTCTCTGACGCTCCTAAGAACAGGCGGATACTGTAAAAGGCGGGGCCGCCTTGCAGGCGCCGTTTGCGAAAGGGAGCCCCTGTGTCCCAACAGGCGGGGAAAGTTCCCGCCAGCTTCCTATCCGACAAACAGAGAAAGTACCAGGCCTATGGTGGGACCTGTCATCCGTGCACATATGCCGCTGCCCATACAGCATTCGCCAATATTTTGTTGACGGATAGGAATTATACGGTATAATAGTTCTCGGCATGATTCCCATATCAACCGGTAAACGAGGTGCCATATGAAAAACAATTCACTGGAAAAGCTGCCTGTGCTGCGGGTATTGTTCCGTTTACTGCAGGGGGCGCTGATCGGCTTAGGCGCCGTACTGCCCGGGATTTCCGGCGGGGTGCTGTGCGTGGTGTTCGGGATCTATAAACCCATTATGGAATTGCTGTCCCATCCCCTGAAAAATTTTAAAACCCATGTCCCCAAACTGATTCCTGTCCTCATCGGCCTGGTAATCGGGTTTATGGGGGTTGCTAAGCTGCTGGCCTTTTTCCTGGAAAAATATCCCGCCCCATCGGTGTGCCTGTTTGTGGGGCTGATTGCCGGGATGATGCCCTCTCTGTTCAGGGAGGCGGGGGAAAAGGGCCGTACCAAAGGTTCCTATATCTCTCTGCTGATCGCGATGGCTGCTGTTTTTGCCCTGCTGCTGGGCCTGCAATACGCCTCGGTACAGATCCTGCCGAATTTCGGCTGGTATTTGTTCTGCGGTTTCTGCCTGGCTCTGAGCGTGATCGCTCCCGGTATGAGCTTTTCCACCTTGCTGATGCCCCTTGGCTTGTATACCCCCTTTGTGGACGGTATCGGTAACCTGAACCTGCAGGTTTTAATCCCCGGCGGGATCGGTGCGGTGGTTACGGTCATCCTGCTGGCTAAAGCTATTAACGCCTTGTTCGACCGGTTCTACTCCCTGGCGTTCCATGCCATCGTGGGTATTGTCATTGCCGCTACGGTGATGATTATTCCCTATGAAAGCTTTACCGCTTCCATAGGGCAGGGCATTATTAACGCCGTGTGCCTGGCGGTAGGGATTGTAGCCGCTTTGCTGCTGGACCGCTTCAACCGCAGTGTCCCAAGGGAAGACTGACCAGCAGCCGTACCGGAGAATCCGGGCGGCTGGGTCCCTGGCCGGAAGCCGTTGTTTCCCCGGATGCCCATTGGGGCGGCCGTGACGTTTACATTTGGATGCCTGTTATGACGGGGCCGGAGGATCTCTTCGGCCCCGCCGCCATTGAATCGGTCAAGGACACGAAACCGACCGGCGGAGAGGAAACATGGGACCGTCTTCAGCGGATGTGCCTGACGAAAGAGGCGGCTTTTCAGCCGGTTCCGGCGGTGCGGCTGCCTATGGGGCTCAGAACGCCCAAAATTGCCTGAACGGGGACGCTGGATGGCAGGGGAAATGCCCCTTGCAAACAGGGCCTGCCTGTGGCAGAATAAAAACCGGACGACCGAAATTTGGATGGAGATGAGAGAAATATGAGGATACCATTTGACCATGAAGCTGTCCGGTTCACCGGAAGATGGGCGGTATGCGGGGATAGCGTGGCGGCCACCGCCCCTGGGGCCTATCTGGAAGCCGCGTTCCAAGGAACTATGGCCGTACTGCATTTTGATATGACCTATTCGGCCCAGCCCTTTCCCCATGTCTGGATAGGAGTGGATGGAGGCGCTTTGTCGGAGACACCCCTGGACCGGTATCTCCGGATAAGCGCTGAGGATTCCGGGAACCATGTGGTGCAGGTCATTTATAAAGGGACCGTGGAGATGCACCACCGCTGGAGACACCCACTGGTAGGAAAAATTGCCTTTCAGGGGCTGGAGGCCGACGCCCCCGGAACACTGGAGCCCGATACCCGCTCTATGATCGAATTCGTCGGCGATTCCATTACCGAAGGGGTGCTGGTTGACCCGGACTACCGCCCTTATGCCGATGAGCAGATGAACCGTCCCTATCAGGATGATGTAACCGCAGGATATGCCTGGCTGACCGCCCAGGCACTGGGGATGCGGCCTATTATGATGGGGTATGGAGCGGTGGGTTCCACCAAATCCGGATGCGGAGGGGTACCCAAGGCGGCGGAGGCGTATCCCTATTGCTTTGAAAACGCACCGTTTTCCCATTCCGCGGAGTATACGGTAGTCAACCATGGTACCAATGATCGGGCTGCCGGGACGGAGGTGTTCCGCCGGGAATACCGGAACCTGTTGGAAGTGATTCTCCGCCAGAACCCTGGTACCCGTCTGGCCGTAATGGTCCCCTTCTGCGGCGCTTTCAAGGAGGAAATTCGGGAAACCGCCTCGGCCGTGAGCCACAGTGCAGGCCGAGACATCCTAGTGATCGATACCACTGGATGGCTTTCCCCGGAGCCGCTTCATCCTCTGCGGGACGGCCACCGTATGGCCGCTGAACGGCTGGTTCCGCTCCTCCGAGAGGGGTTTGGCCTGTAAACATACGGCGGTGCCCGGCAAAGAACGTCCCCCTGCGGGAACCGGGTATACCTGCTTTTGCCCCTGCCGTTTCCGCCGTTGGGCGGCGGGTGAGCGGGAAGGAGTTCGTTTTTCATGTCAAAAGCATCCGATCCGCTGTCCCCGTTACGGGCGGCGGTAGACAAATACAGCTTGCTGCGGCCGGGTGACCGGGTGGCCGTAGGGGTATCCGGTGGTAAAGACAGCGTGGCTTTGCTGGTGCTGCTCAGCCGCCTGCGCCGCTTTTATCCGAGCCCCTTTACCCTGACCGCGATTACGCTGGACCCCTGTTTCCAGGGGAATGAAACAGATTATACCCCTATAGCCAGGCTTTGCGAAGAACTACAGGTACCGTATGTTTTGCGGCGAACCCGGCTCTGGGAAGTGGTGTTTCAAGAGCGGCGCGAGTCCAACCCCTGCAGCCTGTGCGCCCGGATGCGCCGGGGCGCCCTCCATAAGGCGGCGGTGGAAGAAGGCTGCAATGTGGTAGCGTTGGGCCATCACCTGGATGACGCGGCCCAAACCTTTATGATGAACCTTCTGTCAGGCGGGGAACTGGGATGCTTTCAGCCCAAATCCTATTTGGACCGCCGAGGTATTACCCTGATTCGCCCCATGGTGTTCCTCCGGGAGGAACAGATCGAGAGGTTTGCGCGGCGGGAAGGGCTGCCGGTGGTGAAATCCGCCTGCCCGGTGGATGGAAACACTCACCGGCAGCGTATGAAGGAACTGCTGGCTGGCCTTTCGGAAACGTATGGGCCGGTGGAGGAGAAGATTGTGGCCGCTATGGAAAAAGGCGGGATCTGGCCCACCGCCCAGCGCCGCCCATAGGATAAGCATTCACCGTTTTTGATCTGTTTATATGGCTGACCGCTGAGAAAGAAGGAAGACCAGCGAAATAGCGGCTGGATAGATGAGCCCGAACAGCAAAATATAATTTACTTTTTCGAGATAATTTAGTATAATAAACCTTGTCGTGTTTATTCGACGGATTTTACCCCAATATGGGAGCATACAGGCGGGAGGCACAATAAATGGCAATGGATAGAATGGTAGGCACCGTGGCGCGAGGGATCCGCGCCCCTATTATCCGCCAGGGGGATGACCTGGCCCAGATCGTAGCGGATTCTGTCCTGAAAGCGGCAAGCACGGAAGGATTTTCCCTTCATGACCGGGATGTGGTAGGGATAACGGAAGCGGTAGTGGCCCGGGCTCAGGGTAACTACGCCACCGTGGACAATATCGCCGCCGATATCCGGAACAAGTTCCCTGGCGGGGAACTGGGGGTACTGTTCCCCATTATGAGCCGGAACCGGTTCGCCATCTGTCTCCGGGGTATCGCCCGGGGCGCTAAAAAATTGACCATTATGATGAGCTACCCCTCTGATGAGGTGGGAAACCATCTGGTTGATCTGGACGCTCTGGATGAAAAAGGGGTCAATCCCTGGAGCGATGTGCTGTCGGAACAACGGTATCGGGAACTGTTCGGAACCCATCTCCATACCTTTACCGGGGTGGATTATGTCCAATATTATAAAGACCTCTGCGCCGAGGAGGGCGCTCAGGTGGACTTCGTGTTCGCCAATAACCCCAAAGTTATCCTGGATTATGAGAAACATGTGCTGGCCTGCGATATCCATACCCGGGCCAGAACCAAACGCCTTCTGAAGGCGGCCGGAGCCCTGACCGTCCTGGGACTGGACGATATCCTGGCTGCGCCTGTGGAAGGCAGCGGGTATAATGAGGATTATGGCCTGCTGGGATCCAATAAGGCCACCGAGGAAACGGTCAAACTGTTCCCCCGTGACTGCCAGATCTTTGTGCGCGAAGTTCAGACAAGATTGTACCAGGCTACGAGCAAGAACCTGGAAGTGATGGTTTACGGCGATGGGGCCTTCAAAGATCCGGTGGGAAAAATCTGGGAACTGGCTGATCCGGTGGTGTCCCCTGCCTATACCGATGGTCTGGAAGGGACGCCTAACGAGATTAAGCTGAAATACCTGGCGGATAACCAGTTTGCCGCTTTGTCCGGCGATGCCCTGCGTTCCGCTATCGCGGAGGCGATTGCCAATAAGCCCAAGGAATCCCTGAAAGGCCGTATGGAAACACAGGGTACGACTCCACGGCGCCTTACGGATCTGCTGGGCAGCCTGTGCGACCTGACCACTGGAAGCGGCGACAAAGGTACGCCTATTGTGCTGGTCCAGGGATACTTTGACAATTACGCCGACTAAGGAGATCGCCATATTTCCTCTGAAATAGACTGAAACAAAGCCCGTGGGAACAGGGTATATTCCTTTTCCCACGGGCTTTGTCTATCTGATTTCACCGGATCATCACTTTCCGGTCAAACGCTCCATAACCACTGCGCAACAGGTTTCCGTCAGCCACTCTATTCAGCTGAGCCCGGGGTATATACAGAAAATAGTCCCTTTTGAGGGCTTCAGAATACGGCAGATTGGATTTTTAGGAGGGATGGGCTGCGAGCGCGTGCGCAAAATTGATTCGGGTATCTGATCCCGGCAGACAAGACCCCGCCAAATATTAGGAGGAGGCAACTTTCCCCGGACAGACAATTCCTCAGAAAATTCAGCCCAGGGTTTTCTTTTGTGCCATTTCTACTATCCGTATAGGATTTCCATGGGCCGAAATCAGCTTCGAAAGCTGTTGGGGCGGCAGCCATACCGTTGCCGTATTGGTATTGGGATGGACGCCAATCAGAGGCAGCTCCAGCAATTCCTGATCCAGTACCAGTTCCACCCGGTGCTGGGTATCACGGAGGATGCCCAGCGGTGTGACCGCGCCTTTTTGCAGTCCCAACAGGGCCATTAAATCCTCCGGGGACGCAAAACTCAGGGGCTTGCTTTGCAAAGCAAGCCTCAGCGCTTTTAAATCCGCCCTTTTGTCCCCCGGAAGCACCACCAGATAGAAATGCCGCTTTTTGTCATCCCGCAGGAACAGATTTTTGGCTATGGGGGCGATTTTATCCAGCTCTAAGGCTTCCATTTCCTCGATGGTATATACTGGGGGATGCTCCTTGAGGGTATAGGGAATCCCTGCCTGTTCCAGAATATCCGCGATTTGCTGTGCTGCTTGTTCCATACAAAACTACCTTCCCCCAAAAAACGCAGCGATAGGAGCTTGATCTGGCCGAACAATGCCTCTACCGACCGCCATATCTGGTATGTGTTGCTGGTGGAAGTTGCCTGCGTCTCATGGTCCGTTTACACCTTGCCATACGGAAAAAGCCGGGAACATTTAATCCCCGGCTTCAGATCGGTCTTTTTTAGACTTTTTAGGTTCTTTTGCCGAGTCCTCCCCTCCGGAAGGACACAGGCACTCTAGGATCCGTGCGGCGGCAATCCGGCGGGCGTTGGCTTCCAGGGCCAGGCCAATAGCCAGCTGATACATAGTTTCCTCACTGGGTTCGGGCAGGGCTTCGATCCGTTCCGCCACCTCCCGCAGCGCAATACTTTGGGCGTCAGCAAAGTCCTGATACAATACATCGATAGGCTGGGTAGCGGTTAATCCCCGCAGGGTAGTGTCAATTTGGGGCAGGGACAGTACCGATTTCAGCATACAAACCATCAGCAAACGGGAAAGGTGTTCCCGGGAATACTTCTTTTGGTTTGGGCGGGGAAGCACCCCATCTTTGACATAATTATTGATCATGCTGGGGGTTAATAAACGCTCATCGCTGACCGCAAAGGGCCCCAGCTCTTTATTCATCAGGGTAATGACCTGATCCATATATAAATCCAGTTCCGGCAGGCGATCCCAGGATATGGGACCGTAGCTGAGGGCGGCTTCTACCCAATCCCGTAAATTTTGCGCCTTGTCCTCCATGGGCTTTGCTCCTCCGCGTAACAGAATCACAACTTTAGAATAAAGTATAACATAATCCGCCATACTATTCAAGAGGGCAAGACGGTACTTGACAAATTAACGAATAAGATATAATATGGTTTTAAAAACTAGATTATACATTGTTTGTCATAAGGAAAGGCGGCGGGACCATGAAAAAAATCCGGCATATTACTCTTTGGGGCGACAGCGTAATGAAAGGCGTCATTTACGATGAACAGAAAGGTCGGTATGGCCTCCTGCCGGTAAGCGGGGCGGAACAGGCATCCGAGGCTCTGGGGCTGGAACTGAGCAACCGTGCCCGCATGGGCTGTACCGTGGAAAAAGGGCTGGCCATTATGCGCCGGGACTTGGCGGCGGGGATGGACTGCCAGGCGGCTATTATCGAATTTGGCGGCAATGACTGTGACTATGATTGGGCGGCTGTAGCGGAAAACCCTTTGGCGGACCATCAGCCTAAAACGCCGCTGGGAGTATTCGCCGCCAGCCTTCAGGAAATGGCCTCCCTGATCCGTCAGCAAGGAATTACCCCTGTAATGTCCACCCTGCCTCCTATCCATGCGGAACGGTATTTCGCTTTTTTTACCAGGAGCGGACTCAATAAAGACAATATCCTTCGATGGCTGGGGGATATCCAGCATATTTACCGCTGGCATGAGCGCTACAATAACACGGTGGTTCAGACAGCCCAAGCCTGCGGATGTCTGCTGATCGATATACGGGACGCTTTCCTGGCCCAAAAACGGTATGAGGACTATCTGTGCGCAGACGGCATCCATCCCAATCAGAAAGGGCACGCCCTGATAGAAGCTGTGCTGGAGCGTTTTGGTCAGGCTTTTCAGAAAAAGAGTCAGCTGGCCGTTTGACCATATAGAACTAACCGGCCAGGGCACGGCCCTTGGCCGCAGGGAAGTTTTCGCCCGCCTTTTACAAAAGGCGGCGGGGTCGAGGGGCAGAGCCCCTGCGGCATCCTTCAGCTCCTTTCCACAAACCAAGGCCGGACGCTTGAAAGCGTCCGGCCTTGGTTTATCAATAGCCCTCCCTATCCTAAAGGTCTCCCATTTCCTCATAGAGCCGGGCCACCCTTTCGTTCACCGGATAGGTCAACAGCACCTGTTTCTGATGGCTTTTCACATCATAGCTGTAAAGGGAACGCCGTTTGCCGTTCGGTGTCCATTCAATACCGAATATACAGGTGTCCGAAGCGGCATAAAAGTCCCCTTCCTCCAGCAGTTCCGGCGGAGCGCTGCCGTCCAGCGGTACACGGCACAGACCCGGCTGCCCTACCGTATAATACAGATATCCATCCGGGGAAACAGTGAAAAAATCCGAAAGCCACGACAGATGTGCGTTGGGATGGACAGCCAGCAGGCGATGGGTGCCCGCGGAGGGGTCGTAGGCGTATATCCTCAGGGTAAGCCCAGCCCCCTGGCCCGCAATCCCCTCAACGGTGGTATAGTACACATACTTCCCATCGCTGTACACGGGCGAAAAAGCGTCTACGTTTGTCTCAATCCGTTCCGCCTCTCCTCCTTCCAGAGGAAAGGCGTATAATTCACGGCAGGCTTTTTCAGGAACATAGACAGTGCAGTACAAACGATCCTCAAGAACCGCCATGCTCCCGTTCCCGCTTAGAGCATAAGGGCTGTGAGCCAGTTCTTGGATCGCCCCGGTTGCAGACTGAAAGGATTTCAGGCTGAACCCCTCCTCGTGGGAGGAGTCGGGAACCTGGAAATACA
>CALWMQ010000165.1 GCA_944382025.1 uncultured Clostridia bacterium
AGCTGACCATGAGTGAACGCGGCCCGTTTACGGGCGGCAAGTAACAGCCTGAGCGCGGTTGGCAGACCGTACTTGCACGTTTGACGTGTACGCGTGGGCCATAGGGCTTTGCCCATTTCCAAACTGCCGCCGGCTTTGCTGATGGATAATGATGGCTGACATAGGCAGGAAAAACGAAATAGAGGGTCAGCTTTGGGGAACGGCCGGTGATCGTTGGCGAAGGCCACGCTCAAATTTTTTTAAAAAATGTTTGGGGGCTTAAGGTGTCCAAAGCCCGTTCCCGTGAGCGGCCGTTACGGCCGCCCCATGCGGCATCCTGGCCTTATGCGTCCCCCTTTGGCAAAGTTTACTGAACGGGCACCTTTTCCCTTGCGGATATAGGAATCAGGAGGTATAATAAAAGGATAACCCATACAGGAAGGAGGGGCGCTGAGATGGCCTTGTTTTCCCTGAAGCGGATTGCGGAGGAGGCTGGGAATCGGCAGACCTACTTACGAGGCGTCGCCTGTTACAACGCCGGGAAAGTGACCCGTGTTACCAGGAGCCGTGATGAGTTTTATGAGGAATTCCTTACCGCCCAGGTGGAGAATACTGCCCGGGACGGTGATTATCACGTAGAGGTAGGGTTCGGCATTGGCGGGAATGCCGATTTCTATGACTGTACCTGCCCGGCATTCCATCAGTCCCAAGGGGCCTGCGAGCACATTATCGCCCTGATGATCCATAAATATTACGCGGATATGCTTTTCGGCCTGTCCACGGCTGGGGAGAAGGTGGGGGATAAGGACCGGCTGGCGGCCCGGACCGATGATGCCGCCAAGCGGATGATGAAGAACTATCTGTCCCGGGAAGCGGTGCAGATGGTGGCTAATGACACCCAGGAACAGGATTTAGTGACCTTTTCCCCGGTACTGCGGCTGACCCCGCGCCAGGCGGAGATGACCTTTACCCTGGGGAACAGGCGTCCTTATGTGCTCAAGGATATCGGCAAGTTTTGTGAGGATATGAAGCTGAGGCTCATGGTGGAATACGGCAAGCAGCTCCGGTTCCTTCACCATCCCGACAGCTTTACGCCGGAGAGCCGCCCGCTGGTGGAATTCCTGCTGAACAAATATGACGATATTGCCCACCCTCAGCGGGGAATGTACGTATCCCTGCACCCCAAAATCGGGCGGGAGCTGACCTTAAGCCCCGCCAACCTGGACCATATTTTTGACCTGTATGAGGGGCGGATCATTTCCCAGCGGACGGAGGGCCAGGAGACAGTCCCCCTGCTGCTGCGCACCCAGGATCCTTTACTGCCCATCCAGGTACAGCGTTCAGAGGTGAAGCAGGGGTTCACCTTCACCTGTGACTCCTTTATCGGGGTCAGCGGCGCCAAGTACCTGTATCTTTGTACCGGCGGCGTGCTGTACCGCTGTTCCCCGGACTATTCCCAAGGGATGCGGGAACTCACCACCGCTTTCCAGGCGGTAGGATACAGCCTGTTTATCGCCGATGGGGATATGCCGGATTTCTGCGGAAGTGTGCTGCCTGTTGTGGAGCGTTATACCGACCTTACCGGCTGTACGGAGCTGCTGGAGCCCTATCGGCCGGAGGAACTGGAACTGGAGATTTATCTGGACGCTCCGGAAGACGGGGTCATTACGGCCAGGGTACTGTGCTGTTATGGAGGCGAAAAGGTGCCTCTGCTGGATATCGAACCTGCTGCCCCCCACTCCGCCTCGCCGCGGCGCAACAAGCTGGGAGAACTCCGTGCCCGGCTGGTGATTCAGAAGTATTTCCAAAGCTACCGGCCGGATTCAGGGGTGATGATTCTCCGGGGGGATGATGACGCGGTCTACCGGTTTATCACCGATGGGATCGCCGAGCTCCAGACCCTGGGCAAGGTGTATATCTCCGACAGCCTGGACCATATCCGTATAGCCCCGGCCCCCCGGGTGTCGGTAGGGATTCGGCTGGAAACCGGGCTGCTGGATCTGGATTTCCATATTGAGGGCTTGGACCCGGGGGAACTGGCCCGGGTGCTGGACAGCTACCGCCGGCATAAAAAATACCACCGGCTGCGGGGCGGGCAGTTTCTGACCTTAGAAGGCAGTTCTCTGGAAGGGCTGGCCCAGATTGCCGAGGGGATGGAGCTGACGGATCAGGAACTGATATCCGGCCATGCCCAGGCCCCGGCATACCGTGCCCTGTATCTGGACCGGGTGCTCCGGGAATCCGAAAATATGGAATTCCACCGGGACACCTATTTCAAGAACCTGGTCAAGAACATGAAAAGCGCCGCGGACAGCGATTACCAGGTACCGGCCAGCCTGTCGGGAGTGCTGCGCAATTACCAGAAAACCGGCCACCGTTGGCTGAAAACCATGGAGCAGTACGGATTTGGGGGAATTCTGGCGGACGATATGGGCCTGGGGAAGACCTTACAGGTCATCTCCCTGCTGCTGGACGCCCGGGAACAGGGGAATGTGCTTCCCTCCCTGGTGGTATGCCCCGCGTCCCTGGTGATCAACTGGGAACGGGAGATTCACCGTTTTGCTCCTGCCCTGACGGTACTGCCCATTCTGGGCGGCGCGGAGCAGCGGGCGGAGGCTATCCGGAAAATCAGCGGCTATGACGTTATCGTGACCTCTTACGATCTGCTGAAGCGGGATATTCCCCTGTATGAGCACAAGGAGTTCCGCTACCAGATTCTGGACGAGGCGCAGTATATCAAAAACCACGCTACCCAGAACGCCCGGGCGGTGAAGGCGGTACACAGCCGTCAGCGGTTTGCCCTGACCGGGACCCCGATTGAGAACCGGCTCAGCGAACTGTGGAGTATTTTTGACTATCTCATGCCGGGTTTTCTGTACAGCTACAACCGTTTCCGGGAGCGGCTGGAGGTACCCATCGTGAAAAACGGGGATTCGGCGGCGCTGGAACGTCTCAGCCGGATGACCAGTCCCTTTATTCTGCGGCGGCTGAAAAAGGATGTGCTGAAGGAGCTGCCGGAGAAGACCGAAACCGTGTTGTATTCCACTATGGAAGAAGAGCAGCGTAAAGTTTACGCGGCGAACGTGGCCCTGGCCCGGCAAAAGCTGAGTGAGGACATTTCCTCTAAGCAGGCCGGAGGCGGGGAGAAAAACAAGATGGCGGTTCTGGCGCTGCTGACCCGGCTGCGGCAGATATGCTGCGATCCCGGCCTGTGCTATGAGAACTACAGCGGGGGCAGCGCGAAGCTGGAGGGGTGCATGGAACTGCTGAAGGAAGCGGCTGCCGCCGGGCATAAAGTACTGCTGTTTTCCCAGTTTACCTCTATGCTGGCCATTCTGGAGGAGCGGCTCAAAAAGGAAGGTCTGCGGTTTTTCACTCTTCAAGGCTCAACCCCCAAGGAAAAGCGGGCCGCCATGGTGGACAGCTTCAACACAGACGAAACCAATGTATTTCTGATCTCGCTGAAGGCGGGAGGTACCGGCCTGAACCTGACCGGTGCGGATGTGGTTATCCATTATGACCCCTGGTGGAACCTGTCGGCACAGAACCAGGCTACCGACCGGGCTCACCGGATAGGCCAGAAGAACAGTGTGCAGGTATATAAGTTAATTGCCAAGGATACCATTGAGGAAAAGATCCAGCAGCTCCAGGAGAGCAAGAAAGAGCTGGCCGATGCGGTTATCCGTCAGGGGGATGGTGTCATCACCTCCCTGACCCCGGAGCAGCTGCTGGATATGCTGGTCTGAAAGTGAACACCGGTTGTAATTTGAACAAAACTGTTCGAATCACAACCGGTATTTTCATAGAAAGGCGTTGTTTACGGGCTTTAAAAGAAATAATTAATGAAAATTGAATCGAACAGTGCTTTGACAAAAACGCTGAAATTCAGGGACAAAAAATAAAATGTTCTGCGATTCAAACCAGTTTGTTCGATATGATTTCAGCCTTTTTCATTATGATAAAAGGCTTCTTCGGCAGCATTGGGAGTTTTGTAGTGTATACTCAATATCTCCACAAAGGGTTAGAAATCCAAGATATCGAAAAGATAAATAAAACTGTGTGGGTTCAAGTTCCAAGGCAAAAAATGCGTGGCATCTTTTTTAGTCCTCAGAGACATGATGGCGTGACCAAAAAGATGTCACACCATTTTTTCTTGTATTCATGCGGGTTTTCGGGCTTTTTGGAGCGAAAACCGGGAAACGGTTCACCGTAGATGTCCAAAGGGTTCCGCGCCGCCAAAAGCCGTGCAGCAGGGTTTCCTCCTGATTTTTCAGGATGGGCCCCCCGCTTTTTTGTTTATGTGGGTTTTCCCGTGCCGGAGATTTACCGGCGCGGTTCAAATAGATACTTTGAAAAGAAAGCCGGGATGCCATATGCGACAGGAAACCGCATGCCGCAACAAAAGAGCCTTACGACTTAAGAAGTCGTAAGGCTCTTTTGTTGCGGCATAGTAAAGGCAAAAACTGATGACGGACATAGCGGAATACCAGATCGACAGCTACTATGAGAAGCTCGATACCTGTCTGACAGCCTTGAATATCTCCGCTAAAAAGCATATGTCTTTAGAGCTTTGGCGGCTAATGCCGGGCAGGCGATCCGATCATTTCCCGTATTTCCACGAACGCAGAAAAACGATAATCTATATGAACATTTCAAATTAGACGTCCCGCCCTTGCGTCGATACGGCTGAATACCGGCACCTGCTTCTATTCTTTCCGGCATTCTGATGGTGTAACCCCTTTATACTTTCTAAACATATTCGCCATCTGTGTACTATTGGAAAAACCGCATACCTGTGCAATTTCCGTGCAGGAGAATTGTGTTGTCCTTAGCATTTCGGCCGCTTTCGAAAGACGCAACATAATCATATACCGCTTTGGAGAGACGCCAAACCTTTCCGCAAACACATGCCGAAGACGACTCGCACTGTAGTTTGTAAGCTTGGCAAGTTCATTTATCGTCAAATTCCGCATATAGTTTTCTTCAATGTAGCGCTTGGCGTATCCCAAATCAACCACTTCCGAATACTCCGTGTTATTCTTCCGCTCTACATATGTAAGAATTTCCTCAATTAGTAAATGCAGCATCTTTTTATAGCCGTAATGCTTGTTATTTACCTCCTGCAGAATATCGCTGAAAATCCTCTTCGTGTGCGCCATATCGGCATAAACACGACCCGATACCGGCTGTGGCGATGTAAATCTGACTATATAAACATTCGCGTCAAAATAATGATATTCACTGTGAGCTTGCCCTTGTGGAATCACAGCGATACTATATGCGCCAAAACTATACGATTTATCGTCAATTGAAATTTCTCCATGCGCAGAGCTCCCATATAACACCAGCTCGTGACAATTGTGCGAATGCATCGCACTATGGCAGCCCTTCTGTCGACATGCGTGTGCACAAACAATAAAGCCAATCATAAAAATCTACC
>CALWMQ010000166.1 GCA_944382025.1 uncultured Clostridia bacterium
GGGCCGCTTCCAGCCAAGTATTGTCAGCGCAAGTGGGCTTAACTGCCGTGTTCGGGATGGGAACGGGTGTACCCCCACCGCCATCGGCACCGACTCGCCGTCTGGTTTCCCAAGCGATGGAATGAAGTATAGCATATTTCCGTTGAAATTGCAAGGGATTTTCCAAAGTTTTCCCGGCCATCCTGTTGAGGGAAGCAGCCTGTTGGGATAAGAAGAGACAGCGGGAGGGGAGAGACAAAAGGCCAAAGGAAGTTTGAGAACAGAGGTTTCCTACTGCTTGGACATATGGAATCAGGTCTGGTGGTCCCGATGATTCTCCCGCAGGGGTCCCTTCCCGCCCAGAAGAACGAAGCGCCGCATGGTTTACAGGCAGGCGTATCTGGGCGGCAGGGAAGCCAAACTGTTTGAGTCTTTACACGTCGTCCCGGTACCGTTTGAATCCGGGATGACGGCCAGTGATGCCGTAACCAGCTCTCATGGAGCACAGCCTGTCGATATTTTCCCGGGAGATTTCCTTTTCCCCTCCCAGCAGATGTGCGTTGAGTTCAATTTTTGCCCATAATTCCAATGTTTCCATCCGGTAATAAGCGGTAAGCACATCGGCCCCTATGGTCAGGGCACCGTGGTTCTCCAGCAGCAAAGCATCGTGATCCTGCAGATAAGGGGCAATGGCTTCCGGGACTTCATAGGTAGACGGGGTTCCGTAAGGGGTTACCGGTACGGAACCAAGTGTCAGTACCGATTCAATCATGGTATACCGGTCCATGGCCAGGTGGGCAACGGCGAAGCCGGTGGCGGTGGGGGGATGCGCATGGACCACAGCCCCTATATCCTCCCGTTCCGCATAGCAGCGCAGGTGCATTTTCAGTTCTGAAGAGGGCCGATATCCGGGGAGCCCCTCCAGCACCTCGCCACGGCTGTTAATTTTCAACAGCTTTTCCGGTGTAATAAAGCTTTTGCTGATACCGGTAGGGGTAGCGAGAAAATTCCCGTCTTCCAGTTTGGCCGTGACATTGCCATCATTGGCCGCCACCCAGCCCAGCTGCCACATGTTATGGCAGATCTGGCAAATTTGTTGTTTTAATTCCTGTTCTTCCATGGAATCCGCCCTCCTGTGTGGATTGAAAATGTTGTGTAGTTCTTGAGAAGATTGTAAAATAAGTATATAATACCCGTTAGGAAATGTCTATAAATGGCGGAAAAGTTGCGGAATACGCAGAAAATGCCGCAAAAATGATCATAATCAATCAATATGGATCATAGGGGGAGCGGGCATGCTGGCTGTTGAACGGCAGGAACAGATTTTGGAAATCCTGCGCAAGCAGAGGTACATCACAGTAGAGGCGTTGTGCGGGATCCTGTTTGCCAGCGGTGCTACGGTACGGCGGGATTTGGCGGAACTGGAGAAGCGTGGCGGGATCACCCGTATCCGGGGCGGCGCTGCCCTGCTGGAAGGATTGAACATGGATGCGCCTTTGCCGGTACGGGTGAATACCAATACGGAGAAGAAGAAAAAGATTGCCCAGCTGGCGCTCCCTCTCATCAGGGAGTCCATGACCATTTTTATGGATTCCAGTTCCACAGTCAGCGCCTTGGCGGAACGAATGACAGGCTTTCGCCATTTGAGCGTAGTAACCAATGGGCTGGGAACTGCCAATATACTCAATGAAAAATCGGCGGCCAAAGTATTTCTGTGCGGAGGGCTGATCCAGGAGCATGCCGCTTTGATCGGATCCGTGGCATGCGATATGATCGAGCAATTTTGTGCGGACATAGTGTTTTTGTCCTGCTGCGGGCTTTCAGCCGAAATGGGCGCTACCGAAGCCAGTGAAGATGCGGTGAAAATCAAGCAGGCTATGCTGCGCAACGCACGGCGGAAGGTGCTGTTGTGTGACAGCAGTAAATTTGGTTCCGCTTATTTTTGCAAATCCTGCCGTTTAAACCAGCTGGATATTATTGTGACCGATGAGAAGCCGGACCGTGAGTTCATGCGTTTTATTCCGGAGGGGCTGCGGCTGATCTATCCGCAGGCGAAGGAATGATCCGTTATACATAGGATTGCAGCGTGTCGGACGCAAGGGGGCGCTGCTCCTGAACCCCGTCTCCCCGTGCGGTTCTCAAAATGAACCTGCGCCGCGTTCGCAGCTGCCGGTTTTGACTGCGGCGCCACCCCCTGCTTGCTGTTTCCCGCCCCGCGGGCGCTCCCAGGCTTTGTCTTTGGAAAAAGGCGGGTGAAAACTTCCCCTGGTGCTGTGGGGTGAAGTGTGGACGGCGGCTTTAAATAGGAAAAGGGTACAGCGTAAGCTGTACCCTTCTGTTGTCATGGCGTCTTTTTTTCGTTAAAGGGGCCGACCAATCCATCCTTGGCGAGCATACCCTCTATGACTTTGATATCGGTGGCGATATCCATCACTTCATCGGCGAACAGAAGATCAAGCTGTTTTTTGAAGGCGTCCACCAGAGTATCCACCGCTGTCTCCACCTTTAGAAAGGCCGCGTCAATGTTTTCACCCCGGACCTTTTGCCGCTGCAGGCCACTGTAGGTATCCAGCAGTTTCAGTGTCGCTGGAAGATAGTAGTTCATAAAGGAGCGGATCTGGGGCCGTTTTTCAGGCTTTTGCTCGATTACCTGGAAAATTTTAGCGGTCAATCCCTCGATCTGATAAATTTTGTTGGTTAAGGGCGACTGGGGGAGGGACTCATTGATCTGCCGGATGCGGCTGAGGAAATACGCGGATTCGCTGTCTTCAGGCTGGGAAGGTTGTTGTTCTTCCTCTTCAGGCGGCGGGGGAGCAGGCAGCCACGCTTTACCGAATACAAACCACCGATGGGTATGATTGAGATAGGCGTTGTTCAAATAGCCGCAGTCAATGAGTTTCTGGAGTTTCCGGCTGACCACATGGTATGGCATATCCAGGCGTTCCGCCAGGGATTCCATAGAGGTGGTTACATGCCCTAACAGGTAGGGGGAGAACCGTTTAAAGTCCTGTATTCTTTTCAATTGACGTATACCGTATATCATGCAGAGCAGCCCCATCACCATAAACAGCAAAGCGGTTGCTGCTAAGAAGGCCTGTTGGGAAAAAACAAGGCTGCTCCAGTCGGCCATGGCATTCGCAATGAGTAGAGGACCCGTAACAAGGCAGGCGGCCCCCAGGACAGTCAGCAATATGCAGCCGCCGGTACAGGAGGGATCGGTGGTAATTTTTTTATACAGTACTGCCAGCCCGGCAGGCAAAAAGACAATCAGCAATAGGATAACTACAATCCAGGGGATATTCACTTTCCGGCCGCTCGGAGAAACAGCCATATAGCGTCGCATCCTTTCCCGTATGATGGTACCAGTATACAGCATTCTACGGAGTCTGTCCATGAATGGACGGGATCTTTTAAGGATTTTTAATAAACGCCGTCCTGCGGCGCCTTTTACGGGGATGCCATATATGAGAAGCAGTTCTGTATGAGGACGGATAGCCCAAAATGGAGGAGTAGTCCTGTGGATCAGCCTGGCCGCTGGAATGGCAAAGCGGATTTTAGCCACATGAAGGAATGTGGGAACAAAGATGGGTGTAGGTGGTGTTGTGGGCGGCAGGTTCCGGTACATCGAAAAGTGAGAAATGCCTGGCAGCTCGTTTTCATCTCCCGCCAGGGATACCATACTGGAGGATCGGTCATGTGATATCATGGGCATGGATACCGTATACTTTCCTTTTTTGGCGGCAGTATGATGACAGACCAACAAAAGGAAAAGATTTTTTGATCTCCCCCTTGACTTTGAGTTAACTCAAAGATATATAATGAGGTAAATGAAACAGGGAGGCGGCAGGCGTGGGGCTAACCATTAAGGAAGTCAGCGAAAAATATGGTATTCCTTCCGAAACATTAAGGTATTACGAACGGGTGGGGGTGATCCCTCCGGTTACACGGACGGCTGGCGGTATCCGGGACTACGGTGAGGAAGATATCGCCTGGGTCGAAAACGCCAAGTGTATGAGGGCTGCGGGGCTTCCTATTGAAGCTTTAATAGAATATTTAAAGCTGTACCGGGAGGGGGATTCTACCTTCCAGGCACGCTTCGCCCTCTTAAGCGAGCAGCGGGAATTGCTGCTGGCTCAGAAAAAACAGTTGGAGGAAACCCTGGACAGGCTCAACTATAAAATTTCGAGATATGCCTTGGCCATGGAGACGGGAAAATTAACTTGGGAATAAACAAGGGAGGTTTTACAAATGGCGGTTAAACAGACGGCGGGACGGGACGCTTTAGGCGAATTCGCCCCGGAATTCGCGCGGCTGAATGATGATGTATTATTCGGAGAAGTGTGGGCAAGGGAAGAAAAGCTTTCCCTGCGTGACCGGTCCCTGGTAACGGTTGCAGCCCTTATGTCCATGGGGCTGACAGACAGTTCTTTTCAGTATCATTTGATATCGGCGAAGAAGAATGGAATTACAAAAACGGAAATTGCGGAGATCCTTACCCATGCCGCGTTTTATGTGGGCTGGCCGAAAGCATGGGCGGCTTTGAAAATGGCAAAGGATATATGGACGGAAGACGCGGATGATGGGGATGGCAAGGCGGAGCACCAACGCCGTACCATATTCCCACTGGGGGAACCCAACGATGGTTTCGCCGAATATTTTACAGGCCAAAGCTACCTGGCGCCTCTTTCCACTTCCCAGGTAGGAATCTACCATGTGACCTTTGAACCGAAATGCCGTAACCACTGGCATATTCACAAGTCGGACAAAGGCGGTGGTCAGATTCTGATTTGTGTATCCGGCCGCGGCTATTACCAGGAATGGGGGAAGGAAGCAGTATCCATGGCTGAAGGAGACGTGGTGAATATTGCCCCGGGAATCAAGCATTGGCACGGGGCAGCCCCTGACAGCTGGTTTTCGCATATCGCTGTGGAGGTACCGGGTAAAAATTGCGCCACTGAGTGGCTGGAAGCCGTAAGCGATGATGAATATGACAAACTCAGATAAAGGAGGAGACAGGGATATGGGCAAGAGGTTAGTGGCTTATTTCAGCGCTGGGGGTATCACCGAAAAGCTGGCAAAAAACCTGGCATCGGCGGTGGACGGGGACTTGCATAAAATCACGGCGGCACAGCCGTATACATCGGCAGATCTGGACTGGACCAACCCTCAAAGCCGTTCAAGCGTGGAGATGGGTGACAAAGGGTCTAGGCCTGCTATCGCCAACCGGGTCGAAGATATGGGACAGTATGATGTGGTTTATATCGGGTTCCCTAAAATGGAGCAGGGTTATATCTGTGTATAGCGGTGTATTGCGTAGAGGAAGGAGGGCGAATAGGCACAGGAAACACAGCAGAAAGAAAAAAGTGTG
>CALWMQ010000167.1 GCA_944382025.1 uncultured Clostridia bacterium
CGGGTGGATGAGCGGGATTATCCGCCGGAGGCCGTGCGGGAGGCGCTGCTCAACGCCGTGGCGCACCGGGATTACAGCTTCAGCGGCAGTACACAGGTAAACATCTATGAGGATCGGATCGAGTTTATCTCCCTGGGAGGCCTGGTGCCGGGACTGACAAAGGAGGCTATTCTGGTTGGCGTCTCTCAATCCCGGAACGAACGGCTGACCGCCCTGTTTTACCGGATGAAGCTGATTGAGACATATGGCACGGGAATCGGCAAGATCTTCAGCAGCTATGCGGGGGTCCCCGTACAGCCGACGGTGGAACCGGTGGACGGCGCTTTCCGGACGATACTGCCCAACCGACATTATGGGACGGAGTTTTCCAAAGCAGACACCGCGGAAGGGGCGGACGTGAAGCCACAGCATCGCCTGGTGTTGGAATTGGCCCACAAAAAGGGCTCTTTCACCCGCCGGGAGCTGGAGGACTATCTCGGTCTCAGCTTATCCCGCTGTATTGCGCTGCTCAAGGAAATGACAAACGAGGGCTTGTTGAAGAAGGAAGGCGACGGCCGGAATACCCGGTACCGTGCGGAGTAAAGTGAGATAGAAAACGAGACAGGTTCTGCCTTTACGGCGTGAAAGAACCTGTCTCGTTTCCTGCATGTATATCCGTTATTGAATCATCCACCAAAAGCGTTCCATATTGTCACTACTGTATGTACGGTAGACTTAGATATATGAAACTTCTTAGCAGCGGCGCGAACCGTTGCGTTATTTTCGATAATATACTCGCCAAGCTCGATGGCGCGTTCTTCTACGGCTCCTTTCATCCATATCACCCCTTAGGATTTGTTATCATATCCTTATGCGGCAGGAACAGGCGATATGCGTATTTTCCAGACAATCCTGTCGGGGCAGGAACCGGTACGTTGGGACCTTTGCGATGCCGGTATAACGCCTGTGGGATAAGGTTCGGAAGTCGGAAGTCTTATGCGACGCCATGACAATAAGACTATATACACTCCCATCTGTTTTCAGAACAATAATCGCTGATACTTTTGGCAGTTGGCGGAGAAACAAGCAACCGGGACTTGCCTTTCCGGGGAAAGAAGAGTATAATAAAGGAAAATCGGGCAATCTGCGTTTCAGATGCCCGTGTGTTTTGAGAAGGTACATCCGGCGGCCGGATTTCCGCCGGTTCATGCCCGGTATGCTCCGCCTGCCCGCTTCGGTGGTCGTACCCAAAATGGTATGAAGTCCGTCCTTTAGGCCGGGCTTTTTCAGCGGTGTTTCCAAAGGCCGCGCGATTATGTTGGAGGTGTCAAAGTGGCTAGCGACCTGCATTGTCACACGAAAATTTCAGACGGATCTATGGGGATTGAGGAATTGATAGCCGTGGCGAAACGACGCGGCCTGACGGCTATTTCGGTTACCGACCACGATACCCCTGCCGCCGCTACCCGGGCGGTCATTATCGGGCGAAGACAGGAATTGCAGGTCATCCATGGTGTGGAGCTGTCCACCATAGACACCCAGCGAGGAAATAAGGCTCACCTGCTCTGCTACCTGTGCGATACGCCGGACCGGCTGGAGCAGATCTGCCGCAGGACCAACGAAAGCCGCCGTAAGGCGGCTATGGCCATGATCCGTAAGGTGATGAGATATTATCCTATTACGCCGGATCTGATTGTCAAATGCGCTACCGGGAGCACCAATATTTATAAGCAGCATATTATGCATGCCCTGATGGACGCCGGTTATGCCGACTCTATTTATGGGGAACTCTACGATAAATTGTTTTCTCCTGAATCCGGTTCAGCCCTGGTGCCGGTGGAGTATCCTGACCCCCGTGAAGTACTGGAACTGATCCATTCCGCCGGCGGTATTGCCGTGCTGGCTCATCCGGCAGCTTATCATAATGAGGCGCTTTTGGAGGAACTGACGGCAGTGGGCCTGGATGGGGTAGAAGTTTGGCATCCGGACCATAGCGAAACCGATGCGGCCCGCCTGCTGGCCTACGCCCAGGAAAACGGTTTATTGGCTACCGGAGGCTCGGATTTTCATGGTATGTATACCGCTAAGATCCGTCCCTTGGGCAGTACGGCCTGCCCTGACGAGTGTGTTACCGCGCTGTTGGCCTATAAAGAAAAGAGAAAAAGGAAAAACGCTTGAATAGAGCGCACAAAGGATGCATAAATATGGAATATACCTATAAGCCCCATGGCGTTTGTTCACGAAAAATTACCTTCGATCTGGATAAGGGTACGGTAACCAATGTCCGGTTTGAAGGCGGCTGCAGCGGTAATACCCAAGGGGTTGCCCGCTTGATTGAGGGGATGAACGCGGAGGAGGCTATCCGCCGGCTCCAGGGGATCCGCTGCGGATTTAAGCCTACATCCTGCCCGGATCAGCTGGCCACCGCTTTGCGAAAGGCTGTGGCTGAGGCCAACGGGAAAACGACAGTTGTCCGGGAAACCTGATTGCCCGGCCGCAGACCTGCCTGATGGGAGACATCTATATGACGAGTTTTGACGACAGCGATATGAAAATCGTTACCGGGGATTTTGATCCTCAGCCCGACCAGGCGGAGGAGAGTACGGAAGCTACTACCCGGCTCTTGGAGCAGGAAAAGAAAAACGGGAATCTGTCCAAAGCGCGCCGCTTGGGCGCCCGCATGGCGGAAGAGGTAGCCTCCATTGAGGGATACACCACCGCTGCCAACGGAGCGGCGGAAAACCCCTCCTTGTTGACCCAGAGGCGGATCCTGCTGGCCTTCGCGGTAGAAGTGGGGCTGGACGCGTTTCTGCCCAACAACCTGGTTGCCCAGACCGCGCAAAATGTTTTTTATGACACGCTGCATATTACGGCCCCGGAATTTTATGATGACCTTCAGGAGTCGGGCGCGTTTTCCTTCTACTATCTCTGCGTCCGGGAAGGACGCCAGGTAGAGAAACGGGTAGGGGAAACCTTCGCCAGCCTGTGCGGCATGAAAGGCAGCGAATCATACGCCCGTATGGGCCAGGAACTGTACACCCGGTTTATCGGCCGTGTCAAACGGTTGACAGGCGGGGAGCAGTTTGCCTTTGTGGACGAAGGCTCCTGCTAAGGAGACACCATCAAGGGACTGTGTCAAAAGCCTTTGGAAAAAAGATACATAAAAAACGCGTCTTGATTAGGCCGATAAAGGCTCTGTCAAGACGCGCTTTTGTGTTTTAAGACCGTTTTTTCTATTGAACAATCTTAAATAAAATCTTTCCTAAAAGGAAGTGGTGAATGAAGAGAGAAACGCTTTTGACGAGGTACGATCAAGGGCGTTTTTAGTGGAATGGGGCCAGCCACCGGTAAAGCGGGGAGGAATCCCACTGCTGATATACGGGACTGTCCGGCAGAAAAAATACCCGGATGATCCAAACCAGGAGGAATGCGGCGGTAATGGGGGCAAACAGGGCTTTTTCCCATGTCCGCCAGAGGCTGCCCAGCCAAAGACGCCGATGGGAGATATAGAGCGTACAGGGGACGGCCAGGAAAAACAGGGGATGGTAGTGGAACGCGGTGGGGAAATCCAGCTGGAGGGCAGCCAAATGAGCCCGGGTCATCCCACAAAGCGGGCAGGAGATACCGGTAAGGTATCGTAGAGGGCAGGGGATGGCCAAAAGGAGATACAGGCCGATGGCCAGCAGGACAGCGCCATGAAGGGATAATCGTTTTCGAAGAGCGGATGACGTCAGGTGAGAAGGACGGGGCTCAGGTGGTTTCATGGAGCGCCTCCTTGGGCGGCTTCATGGTCAGGCCGATCCGTTTTTTAGCCTGATCCACCTGAAGCACCCATACCTTGACCACATCCCCGACCTTAAGCACTTCAGAGGGGTGTTTAATATACCGGTTGGTGATCTGGGAGATATGGACAAGGCCGTCCTGATGGACGCCGATATCTACAAAGGCGCCGAAATCAATGACATTCCGGACTGTGCCGGTCAGTTCCATGCCGGGTTTCAGGTCTTCCAGGCCCATAACATCGGTGCGGAGCAGGGGTGGGGGAAGTTCATCCCGGGGATCACGGCCGGGGCGTTGGAGCTCAGCCGCGATGTCCAGAAGGGTAGGCACACCAATCCCCAGCTGGTCGGCGAGGGACTGGGCGCCGAGTTCCTGAACTTTTCCGGCCAGGGTACCGGTTTGGCCGTTTTGGGCTTCGGGGAGGGTCAGCCCGCAGAGTTCCAGAAGCTTTTCAGCGGCGTTGTAGCTTTCGGGATGGACAGCGGTATTATCAAGGATATTGGAGCTTTCGGGGACGCGGAGGAACCCAGCGCATTGTTCAAAGGCTTTAGGACCCAGCTTGGGAACTTTTTTCAACTGGGTGCGGGAGGTAAAGGAGCCGTTTTCCTCCCGGAAAGCCACGATATTTTTAGCAACGGTGTTGTTGATGCCGGCCACCCGGGAAAGGAGGGGAGCGGAAGCGGTATTCAGATCCACACCCACGGTATTGACACAGCCTTCCACCACGCCGTCCAGTGCCTGGGACAGCTGGTTTTGAGGCATATCGTGCTGATATTGCCCAACGCCCACCGCTTTGGGATCGATTTTGACCAATTCGGCCAGAGGGTCCTGGAGGCGCCTGGCGATGGAGACCGCGGAGCGCAGGGAAACATCGTAATCGGGGAATTCCTCGGCGGCCAGCTTGGAGGCGGAATAAACCGAGGCACCGGCCTCGCTGACCACCATGTAGGCGATGTCGGTACGGCCTTCGGCGGCCAGGTCTTTCAGCAGATCGGCGGTAAAAACCTCGGTTTCATGGGAGGCGGTACCATTGCCGATAGCGATGATCTGAATGTGATAGGTGCGGATCCAATTTTTCAGGAAGTCCTTAGCCTGCTGGATTTTATTATGAGGGGGAGCGGGATAGATCACGCCGGTATCCAGCACCTTGCCGGTAGGGTCTACCACAGCGGTTTTGCATCCTGTGCGGTAGCCGGGATCCAGGCCAAGGGCGACCTTGCCTTTCACAGGCGCCTGCATCAACAGGTGCCGGAGGTTGAGGGAGAACACTTTAATGGCGTCAGCGCTGGCCTGATCGGTCAATTCATTCCGCAGCTCCCGTTCAATGGAAGGGAAAATCAGCCGGTCATAGGCATCGGCCGCGGCCTCACGGACCTGTTCGGTGGCGGGGGAGCCCTCCTTGACGTGGCTGGAGCAGACAATCGAGAGGGCTTTAGCCCGGTCGAAGTCGATGGAGACCTTGAGGAACTCTTCCCGTTCGCCCCGGTTAACCGCCAGGATACGGTGGCCGGCCAGCTTACGGAGGGGTTCCCGGAAATCGGCGTACATGGCGTAAACGCTGTCCTCGTCCTTAGCGGCTTTGGATACCAGTTCTCCTCCGGCCATCATGACCACCCGCAGACGTTTCCGGATACCCGCGTCATCCGAGATCCGTTCCGCCAGGATATCCCGGGCTCCCTGGAGGGCGTCTTCCGGGGCAGGGACTTCCTCGGAGAGATAGGATGCGGCCAGAGACAGAGGATCCGCCATGCTGACGGTTTGGGCATATAGGGCGTCGGCCAACGGTTCCAGGCCCCGGGCTTTTGCCACGGAGGCCCTTGTTTTCCGTTTGGGGCGGTAGGGCCGGTATAAGTCTTCCAGTTCGGTCAGGGTCGCGGCCGCGTTCAGGGCGGATTCCAGTTCGCTGGTCAGAGCCCCCTGCTCATCGATAGCGGCACGGATTTTTTCCCGTTGTTCGTCCAGGCCGCGCAGGTACGCCAGACGTTCGGATAGTTCCCGAAGCACCTGGTCATCCAGAGAGCCGGTAACCTCTTTACGGTAACGGGCGATAAAGGGAATGGTATTGCCCCCGTCGATCAGTTCAACCGTATTGCGCACCTGGGCAGGGCGCAGGTGAAATTCCTCGGTCAGGGCAGCTAATATATCCATGTGAAATCCTCCTATGGTTTGGGAATCAGGTGCGGGGCAGGCGTAACGGCCTCTTTCCAGCCGGGGACAGAATAAAAAAACGCCCTCTGAAAGGGTCTTTTCATTTAAAAAAAGCTGACAGTCCGTATAGCGCCCCGCCGGGGTCATGCCTGGGACAGCTTGGCCCATACCTTGAGTACGGCGGCCTGGGTTTTCGCGTCGGGGATCTGGTTGTCTACAACCATACGCACGGCTTCCTCCAGGGGGATCTTCTCGACCTCCAGGAATTCGTCCTCATCCGGGTGCATGGCGCCGAAGGACAGGTTCCGGGCCATATACAGATGAATGATTTCCCCACAGTAGCCGGGCGAGGGATACAGCTTGCCCAGAGACTCGTAATCGGTAGCGCTGGCGCCGGTTTCTTCCGCCAGTTCCCGTTTGCCGGCCTCCAAAGGGTCTTCCCCCCGGTCCAGCTTACCGGCGGGGAGCTCCAACAGCACCTCGCCGTAGGGATACCGGAACTGCCGGACAAACAGCAGGCAGTCATCATCGGTTAAAGCGGCCACGCATACGCCTCCGGGATGTTCTACCACTTCACGGGTAGCTTCCGACCCGTTAGGCAGACGAGCTTTATCGACACGCAAGGTAATAATGCGTCCCTTGTATATGGCTTCCTGAGTCAGGGGAATTTCTGTCAGATTCATAAAACGACCTCCTGTCTAATATGGATGAAGTATGCAACAGATGAAGGGGTGGGAAAGCATGTCCGCTTGTATTACCGTACCGCAGGTGACCGATTCGGGGGCAGTCCGAGGAATGATCACCGCTCTCAGGAGCCGGTACAGTTTTTTGAATACCCTGCCGGTGGGCCGCAGTGCCGTGGGGCGGGAAATCATGGGTCTGGTGATGGGAGGCGGCCGGGAACGGGTATTGATCAGCGGCGCGTTCCATGGCCAGGAATGGCTGACGGCCCTGACGGCGCTCCGGCTGTGCGAGGAGCTGTGCCATGGCCTGGCCACAGGGGAAAAGCTGGCGGAATGGGATTTATCCCGGGCCATGGCGGGCCGGTGTGTGGTGATGGTGCCCATGGTCAACCCGGATGGGGTGGATATCGCCATCCACGGCTCCCAGTCGGCGGGAGCCCTGGCCCAATCGGTACAGGATATGGGAGGAGATGAGCCTGGAGCGTGGCAGGCGAATGCCCGTGGAGTGGATATCAACCATAATTTTAACGCAGGCTGGGATCTATTGCAAGAGATGGAACGAAAAAAAGGCATTACCGGCCCCGGCCCCCGGCAATGGGGAGGCCCGGCTCCGGGGAGCGAATCAGAAACCCGAGCGATGGTCAATCTGTGTAAAAAGGGACGGTTCCGCCATGTGGTAGCGCTCCATTCCCAGGGGGAGGAAATCTATTGGGAGTATGGGGAACGCACCCCGGACAGATCCCGCCTGATGGCAGCGGTCATGGCGTCGGCCTCGGGATATGGGGTAGCCAGGCCGGAAGGGCTGGCTTCTCATGGAGGGTTTAAGGACTGGTTCATCCAGGAATACGGGCGGCCTGGCTTTACCATCGAGCTGGGGAAAGGGGAGAACCCTCTGCCGGTGGAAGGGTTTGAGGAGATGTATGAAAAGGCCAGGGAAATGCTGCTGCTTGCCCTGATGATGTAGCGCCAGAACCCTGCAGCAAACCGGCAGTCCGCTGACAAACGCCGTGAGCGGTACAGGCAGCGACCCTTTGTTGTCTCTTCCGGGAGGATGGGCCGCACCATCGGCCCTGGGAATACCAGGTTTGGGGTTCCGTCTCATGGCGGCGGGTATGAGCAGTGAAGGGACACACGGAAATTCCCCGTATCGGCGCAACAGGGGCGGTTGGTCAGGCCGGGAAGGCTACATACCGCTCTTGAGGGCGGTATGCGCATAGGGAGACTTGGAGAGGATTCGTATCCGCGGGCAGACTGGCGATCCGGGCTGACGCCCTGCGGGGAGGAAAGGATTCACGTTTGACACGGGTTTCGGACTTTTGGAAGCGGAGCCCCCGGATGCTGAGGCGCAAAGGAAGGCTGGATCGCCGGCACAGCCTTGGAAGGTCCGTCCCATGTATCCGGGATTTCCCGGCTGTCGGCCCAACTATACAGCGTCTGTTTTTCCTCGTATGTCCGGCCCGGTTGGCGGAAACCGCTCCCCTGCTCTGTTCAGCCGGTTTTCGGCACGGGCCGCGATGGATAGCATGGCCTCTAAGCCCCCTGCTTCAGCTGATGGAAGCGGATGCCGTTCTGCGGGTCCGCGTTGACGGCAGGATCTCCGGGGGTGTATAATTCTCTTGCCGGTTCAGTTCCGGACAGCCGTGGGAAGGGGGGACTTAGAGCGGCCCCTTTTCCCCTGAGAGCATCCCCTTCAGCGGCGATATTGGGCCGGACGGGGAGGTGCCTGCCCACAGGGCGGGCAGTGCGCGGATCCCCCGGACAAGCCGGCCCGGAAGGTACCATGGCCTTGCTGCGCAGCGGGTGGGGATTCCCGTCTGCCGGAGCGGGTTCCCATGGGAACCATACGTGCGAAAGGAAAAAGGAGGATATATGGATGACCTTTACCAAGATTGACCGGGAGACCTGGCCCAGGAAAGAGTATTTCGACCATTATTTTACGCAGGTACCCTGTACCTATAGCGCGGTGTTCAAACTGGATATTACCAAGCTGCGGCAAAGCGGCCGAAAGTTGTATCCAGCCATGCTGTTCTTCCTCTCCACGGTGGTGAACCGGCATCAGGAGTTCCGTATGGCCTGCACCTCTTCTGGTGACGTGGGATACTATGATGTGGTTCATCCCTGCTATACCATTTTTCATAAGGACACCCAGACCTTTTCCAACTTGTGGACTGAGTATACCCCGGAATATGAGGATTTTTGCGCGGCCTACGAACGGGATATGGCTGCTTATGGAAACTGCCAGGGGATGATGGCCCGTCCCGACACCCCTGAGAATACCTTTCCGGTGTCCATGATCCCCTGGGCCAGCTTTGAAGGCTTTAACCTAAACCTGCAAAAGGGATATGATTATCTGCCGCCTATTTTCACCATGGGCAGATTTTCCGAGGAAAATGACAGGATTGTGCTGCCGCTGGCGGTACAGGTACACCATGGGGTGTGCGATGGCTTCCATCTGTGCCGGTTGGTGAATGAGCTGCAGGAACTGTTAAACCTGTAAACAGGGGAGGATAGCGGTATGATTTTTTATTTTTCCGGGACAGGGAATTCCCAATGGGCGGCGGAGCAAATCGGCGCTCTCACCGGGGATACGGTATGGGATATTGGGGCGATGCGGGAAGCTCCCCCTATCCGAGAAGAAAAGCGGATTGGCCTGGTTTTCCCCATTTACGCCTGGGGCGTTCCGGAACCCGTACTGTCCTTCGCTGCAGCCCTGGAAAGGACGGACGCTTTTACCTTTGGGGTCTGTACATGCGGGGAAGAAGCGGGACAGGCTATGAAAAAGCTTTCCCGGATTTATCCTCTCCGCAGCAGTTACAGCCTGGTTATGCCAAACAACTATATTATCGGCGGGGATGTGGATGACGGGGAAACCGCCAGAGGCAAGATACGCGCCGCCTATGAGGAAATCCAACGGCTGTCCCAGGAAATCCTGCGGAGAGAACCGGTATACCGTGTGACAGAAGGAAAGTTAGCGGGGATAAAATCCAGCCTGGTGAATTTTGGGTTCAACAAATTTGCCCGGGGGACCGCATCTTTCCGTACAGGGGAGTCTTGTACCGGATGCGGCCTTTGCGCCAGGAACTGTCCGGCGTCGGCTATTTCTATGCGTGATGGCAAGCCGGTGTGGGCAGGGCAGTGTTACCAGTGTCTGCGCTGTATTAACCGATGCCCGCAAGAGGCTATTCAATATGGGACAAGCACCGAAAAGCGGGGCCGTTACAGAATGGAAGACTATTTACAGAAGGACTGAAAGCCATCTGTTTGGACGGGATTTTTCAAGAGAGGATGGAGCCTGGTATGAACAAAGTGCTGGTTATCGGCTGTCCGGGAGCGGGGAAAAGCACTTTTGCCCGGGCGCTGCGGGACATTGAGGGCCTGCCGCTCTATTATCTGGACAGGATATGGCACCAGCCGGATGGAAGCCATATTTCCCGGGAAGAATTTGATAGGCGGCTGGGGGAGATTCTGATCCGGGACCGCTGGATGATAGATGGGAATTACCAACGGACGCTGGAGCGGCGCCTGGGCAGATGTGACACGGTATTCCTGCTGGACTATCCGCTGCCGGTGTGCTTGGCAGGGGCGGCGTCCCGTATCGGGAAGCCGAGGGAGGATATGCCATGGATTGAACGGGAGTTTGATCCGGAATTCCGGCAATGGATTTTAGATTTCCCCCAAAAACAGCTTCCGCAGATCTACAGGCTGTTGGAAGGCTGTAAGGATGACAAACAGGTTTTTGTGTTCCGCTCCAGAGAAGAGGCGGAGGCCTATCTGGATCAGAGAAGGCAGCTGGCGCGGAGATGATATGGGCAAACGGTTTTTCTATGAAAGACAGGCGATGGTATCATTTGGCAGAGCGGCTTTAAGGACCATGGCTTTGGCCTTATGTGTGCGCGGGCAATCCGTCTTTGTCAGCGAAAGCTTGACGGGCAGAGGTTCCCTGCGCCTGTCAATCGGCCCAGCGTGAAGAGCAGGATATACCGGATTGTGAGTTTTTATTTTCTAAAATTCCGAAAAAATATGCTTGTAATCTGTAGAAACATGTGTTATACTAACTGATAGTGTATATGGTATGTGTAAAAGAGTGGGGCGACCCGCTCTTTTATGTTTGTTGGGGCGGTTTACCGCCTCCAAAGGATAGAAAGGCGGTTATATGCGTTATGCCTCAACCTAGAAAAGGATCCGGCCAGGGCCGGCCAGCGGGAAATACGGCGGCGGTCTGTTGGGAGTTAGCCGCTCCTTTTGCCCGGCAGCTGGGCCTTACCCTATGGGATGTCCGCTTCGTCAAGGAGGGCGCTGACTGGTTCCTTCGGGTGGTCATCGATAAAGACGGCGGCGTTGGTATTGACGACTGTGTGGAAATGACCCATCTGCTCAGCCCCGCGCTGGACCAGGCGGATCCTATCCCTCAGTCCTACTGCCTGGAGGTTACCTCCCCGGGCATTGAGCGGGAA
>CALWMQ010000168.1 GCA_944382025.1 uncultured Clostridia bacterium
GGACAGGGACAAATCGGTTTGCCCATACAGGGTGAACACGGGCCCGGAGGGCCTATGGATGCTTTTGGCCTGGGGGTACAGGAGATCGGAACAGGTGCCGCAGGCTTCCCGGGAATGGGTTTCCGGACAGCAGGTAGCCGCACTCGTCACAGTAGCTTTCCGGCGGTTCACCGTTTTAGTCCGTGTGTTCCCTGTTTCCCAGACAGTCCGTTTCCTGATTCCCTGGGATGAATCACACCCCTGTGACATCTATGATGCGGCGCATAACGTCTGTCCTTTAGCGAGTTGGTTCAGAACAATTTGTTCAAAAAAGCCATGGGACAATTTTTGTCGGATATACTGTTTCCGGTGATGCTTATGAAGAAATGGGTGTATTTGTCCGGGAATGAGCTCTCTAAAATGAACGATCCGGCGACACAAGAAATCCGCATTGCACTGGACGAAGTTCTTCGGGAAAGGCACATGACACGCTATCAGCTATCGAAACTGATCTCCATACATTATCAAACCATTGACAACTATTACAAAAATTGTGTGGACCGTTATGATGGCACTCTTTTGCTGAAAATGTGTTTAGCTTTGAACTGTGAAGTCGGGGAACTTGTGCGGATCTTTTATGCTGAAAGCAAATAAATCGCCCCTGGCATAGCCAGGGACGATTTGCAAAAAGACAGATTTGAAGAACTAAAGTGAACCTTTGAAGAGCAATTTCACAACCGTTTTACCGATTGCCGATCTCCACGTACTCCCGCCGCTGAGAGACGCTTTTGTAGGACGGGCGGATAATTTTACCGGCGTTGATCAGTTCTTCCAGCCGATGGGCGCTCCAGCCGGCGATCCGGGAGATGGCAAAGATGGGAGTATACAGCTCCAGAGGCAGATTGAGCATGCTGTATACAAATCCGCTGTAAAAGTCGATGTTGGCGCTGACCCCTTTATAGATTTTCCGCTCATCGGCGATTACCTGAGGCGCCAGCCTTTCGACCAGGGCATAGAGACGGTATTCATCTTCCCGGCCCTTTTCCACAGACAGCCTGTTGACAAACTGCTTGAAAATATTGGCCCGGGGATCGGAGAGAGAATACACGGCGTGACCCATGCCATAGATCAGGCCTGCCTTGTCGAAGGCCTCTTTGTGGAGCAGGCGGCGGAGGTAATCTTCTACCGCAGCCTCATCGTTCCAGTCTTTCAGGTTGGCCTTCATGTCCTCAAACATCTGTACCACTTTGATGTTGGCGCCACCGTGTTTAGGGCCTTTGAGGGATCCCAAGGAAGCGGCGATCACCGAATAGGTGTCGGTTCCGGAGGAAGAGACCACATGGGTAGTAAAGGTGGAATTGTTGCCGCCTCCGTGTTCCGCGTGGAGCACCAGGGCCAGATCCAATATTTTAGCCTCCAGATCGGAGTATCGGCTGTCAGGGCGCAGCACATAGAGGATATTCTCCGCAGTGGACAGCTGGGGCTGGGGATTATGTATGTAAAGGCTGTTGCCGTCGTGGTAATGGCTGTAGGCCTGGTAGCCGTATACCGACAGGAGAGGGAATAGGGCAATGAGCTGCAGGCATTGGCGCAGCACGTTTTCAATGGAGATATCATTGGCGTTGTCGTCATAGGAATACAAGGTAAGCACGCTGCGTGCCAGGGTATTCATCATATCGGAACTGGGGGCCTTCATGATAATATCCCGTACGAAACTGGTGGGGAGGGTGCGGTATTCGGAGAGGAGTTTCTGGAAATCGGCCAATTCCTGTTGGTTTGGGAGGTTGCCGAACAAGAGAAGATAGGTAGTTTCCTCAAATCCGTAACGTTTTTCCCGGATAAATCCAGAGACGATATCCTCCACATCAATGCCCCGGTAGAAAAGTTTACCCTCACAGGGGACAGTAGTACCGTCAACATTTTTGCTGGATTGGATTTCGGAGATTTCGGTCAACCCAGTCAGCACACCGTTGCCGTTCAGGTCACGGAGGCCCCGGTTTACCTGGAATTTCGTGAACAGGGAGGGCTCAATGGTACTGCTCTCCCGGCATTTGGCCGCCAGTTCACGCACCTGAGGCGTAATTTCCGAGTAGGAAGTATTGGCCATGCGCATCAGTCCTTTTTTTAAATTTCACTTCATATGGAGACGAAAGTATAGGGCTGCTCCATAGAAATGGTTTGGTTTCCCGTGCCCGGATGGTGTTCCAGGGACGGCTCACATCATCTGCATGATATTTGAAGTTATAGTATACCATAAAAATCTGAACGAAATATGTCCAAATTCAAATTTTTTCAATTTTGTCAAAAAAATTCCATTCATCATGGCTATCCAGAAGGATTATCTACTGAATTCAAAATGAGAAAAATTTTTGAAGAAAGAGAGAAGAACCTATATAGACCCTTGTTTCTTGGAGAAAAATCGCTTATAATGGAAACAGTTATTAATATCCCCGCTATATTTTAGGAGGTATCAGGATATGAGTGAAAAACTTTGTCCTCAGTGCGGCTCACAGGCCGACCCTAATGCCAAGGTGTGTATATACTGCGGCACTTCCCTAGAAGGGAACGCTGCGGCGGGTTCCGTGAATACGGGAAATACTGCCGTCCCATCTCCAGAGGCCAACACGGCCAATACAGGCGCTGGCAATGCCCCGCAGCCTCAGGCGGCGCCTTATGCCGCTCCCGCCCCGCAGCCCGGGTATGTACCCCCTGCCGGTACGGTGCCTCCTCAGCCGGGTACTGTGCCACCAGCCGGTACGGTACCTCCCCAGCAGGTCCCTTATGGCGCGCCTCAGCAGACACAGTCTCAGCCGCCCTATGGGACAGCCACCGGTTACGGCGCGCCCGGCTATACGCCTCCCACTTATAACGTGCCGGGGCAGCAGCGGTTTTGCAAACAGTGCGGCCGCCCCCTGACCCCGGGAGCCGCCGTATGCGTCAGCTGCGGCGTGCCGGTAGGCGCAGGAAGCAGCTTCTGTCCCAACTGTGGACAGCCCACAAATCCTATGGCCGCCGTATGCGTCAACTGCGGTACAGCACTGAACGCGCAGGTGCCTACCGGCGAGGCCAAGTCCAAGATGGCCGCCGGCCTTCTGGGTATTTTCCTTGGGTCTTTAGGGATTCACAATTTCTATCTGGGCTATACTAACAAAGCGGTGGCACAGCTGCTGATTTGTCTGCTGGGCGCCTTTGCCTGCGGTATCGGCCCGGTGGTATCCGGAATCTGGGGCCTGGTGGAAGGGATCCAGATCCTAACCGGTTCCATTAAA
>CALWMQ010000169.1 GCA_944382025.1 uncultured Clostridia bacterium
GGTTTTCCCATGGGTTGGATCCTATTTTACGGATGAGGGAGTGGAAATTGACAGGTATTCTCAACGGCATTGACACCGACCTGTACAATCCCGAAACCGATCCGGATATCTACGCTCATTATACAGCGGAGGATCCTTCCGGGAAAGGGGAAAATAAGCGGGCTTTACAGGAGAGGCTGAATCTTCCCCAACAGCCGGATGTGCCGATGATCGGTATGGTGACCCGGCTGGTGTCCCACAAGGGCTTGGATCTGGTGAAGTATGTGATGGATGAACTGCTGCGGGAAAATCTGCAAATGGTTATCCTAGGCTCCGGGGACTGGGTCTACGAGAACTTTTTCCGGGAAATGCAGGGAAGGTTTCCTCAAAATTTCCGCTATTGCGCCGGTTTTGTTCCGGAACTTGCCCAGAAGATCTACGCCGCCTGCGATATATTCCTCATGCCTTCCAAAAGCGAGCCCTGCGGATTATCCCAGATGGTGGCGTGCCGGTACGGTGCGGTGCCGGTGGTGCGGGAAACCGGCGGCCTGAAAGATTCCATAACCGACTGCGGGGATGGCGCAGGCAACGGTTTCACCTTTAAAACTTATAACGCCAATGATATGCTCTATGCTATTCACCGGGCATTAGGGGCTTACGCCAACGAGCAGGACTGGCCGGTCCTGGTGGAACGGGCGCTGCGTTGCGATTTCAGCTGGGGACGCTCGGCCAACGAATATATGCGGTTGTATAGGGAGCTGCTGAAGGGCTGAAGCCTGTAGGAAAAAGAAAGAATTTAGAGAAAAAGCTGCCAAAGGAAAATATGGTGTCAGAAGCGGTGCTTCCCAGCGGTTGAGCCAGCCTGGAAAGCACCGCTTTTTGTTGGACATGGGCATGCCTAAAAGAGAAGAACTGCCATATGGCGCTTAGAATGGTGGAAAGTTGACCCCGAAAGCCAGCGGCATAAGAGAAAGGCAGAAGGGAAAGATGACGGGTTTGTGAATTATCCGGCGGGATGGGCGCAAGGTCTTGATTTTTTAGGCTGTAATAGTATAATAAAATCCATATAATGTGTATGGTACAGCGGAGCGGAAAAGTGGAACAAACAGCCAGTATTCTGGAGACAGGAGGCTGTCCCGAACCGGTTAAAGGGGCTGGATATCCGCTTGCTGGCCAGATTCGCATACGCAGTATGTTTTCCGTATCTTATGGAGACTGCGGGAACTGCAAAGCGGGATAATTCCTTATAACAGAGTCACGGGTCAGGCGGGACGGCAGTACCCATAAAAGACGTTGCCGGGCTGGCTTTTTGCTTGAAGAAAGGAGAACCGTCATGGCGCGAGAGCGATATCTTGTGGGAGTCAGCGAAGAGGAGCTGCGGCCGGATCCGCCCCCACCTCCCCCGACCCCTAAAGGCAAGTGGCAGAATTTCTGGTTTTATCATAAATGGCATGTGGTGATAGGGGTAGCCGTCCTTTTTGTAGCCGGTGTCCTTATCGGGCAGACAGTCTCCCGGTCGGATCCGGATTATCGGCTGGCCATTGCTACGGACACCTATATTTCGGATACGGCGGTGGCAATGTTGGAGCAGGAGCTGAGCGCGGTAGGAAAGGATCTGAATGGGGACGGACAGGTACTGGTTCAGGTAGAATCCCTATACATCAGCGATGGGGCCAACCAAAGCCAGCTGGAAATAGCCAATCAAACCAAGTTAATGGCTTATTTAGCCGCCTCTGACCCGCTGCTCTGGGCTATGACGCCGTCGAACTATGAGGGCCTTCTGACGCAGACAGACAATAACGATTTGTTTGAAGTTCTGGATCTCCAGGCCGCCGGGGTCAGTGAGGACGGACGGTACTGGAACTGGAAAGACAGCCCATTGCTCCAGAAAGAAGAGATGGAGGGCGTGCCGGAGGACCTGTATTTCGGTGTCCGCACCGTGGATGCGGATAGGGAAAAATTGGTGCGCACCCAGGAGGAATGCATGGAATTACTCCGTGCCTATATTACGGGTGTACCGTTGGAAAACGCTGAATAATACATGGGATGTTTTTAGAGGAAAGGATTGAATTCTATATGCGCAGCGATTTAATGAAAGAAGGGGTATCCAGGGCCCCGCATCGTTCTCTGCTCAAAGCCCTGGGCCTTACTGACCGGGAGATCAAACGCCCCTTTGTCGCGGTAGTCAGCTCCAAAAGTGATTACATACCAGGCCATACCCACCTGGATACCATCACCAAAGCGGTGGAGGCCGGTATCCGCAACGCGGGAGGGGTACCGTTTACTTTCAATACCATTGGCGTATGTGATGGCTTGTCCATGAACCATCTTGGTATGAAATATTCCCTGTGTTCCCGAGAACTGATCGCGGATTCTATTGAAGTGATGCTCACCGCCCATCCCATGGATGCAGTGGTGTTTATCCCAAATTGCGATAAGATTGTTCCCGGTATGCTGATGGCCGCGTGCCGGATGAATCTGCCGTCTATTTTTGTTAGCGGCGGTCCTATGATGCCCGGTGTGGATGGCCAGCAGCGGGTCGGTCTTAATGAGATGTTCGAGGCTGTAGGCGCGGTAGCCGCTGGGAAACGGGATGAGGCCAGCCTGCATGAGATGGAAAATACCGCCTGCCCCGGCTGCGGTTCCTGTTCCGGTATGTATACCGCCAATTCCATGAATTGTCTGACCGAAGCCATTGGCATGGCGCTGCCTGGGAACGGTACTATTCCGGCGGTGCATGCCGCCCGTATCCGGCTGGCTAAGGATACAGGGGAGCGGGTAATGGAACTGCTGCATGAAAATATCCGGCCTAAGGATATTATGACCCCCAAGGCGTTTGAAAACGCCATGCGAGCGGATATGGCTATCGGCTGCTCTTCTAATACGGTACTGCATTTGATCGCGATTTCCCATGCGGCGGGATGTCCTGTCACCGTTAAGGAAATTGACGATATCGGCAAGCAGACCCCACAGATCTGTAAGCTGAATCCGGCCAGCCAGGTGTTTATTACCGACCTGAATGGGGTCGGCGGCATCCAATCCATGCTTAAGGAACTGGACAAGGCCGGCCTGATCCATCGGGAATGCCTGACTGTCTCTGGTACGGTTGGGGATAGAGTAGACGCTGCCCGGGAAGCGGACGGCGAGATTATCCGGCATTTGGACAACCCCTTCCGCAAGGATGGTGGCCTGGCCATTCTGTTCGGCAACCTGGCTAAGGACGGAGCCGTAGTGAAACAGGGGGCCGTGCTTCCGGAAATGATGGTGCATACCGGCCCGGCACGGGTATTCGACTGCGAGGAGGAGGCCACGGCGGCTATCGGCGAGGGCAGGATCCATCCCGGCGATGTGGTTGTCATCCGTTACGAAGGCCCTAAGGGCGGTCCGGGCATGAGGGAAATGCTGACCCCCACGTCTATGATCATGGGGATGGGCTTGGGTTCCAGTGTGGCTTTGATTACTGATGGCCGTTTTTCCGGCGCGACTCGGGGCGCATCCATTGGACATGTATCCCCGGAGGCTGCTGCCGGCGGGGTTATCGCCCTGGTGGAAGAAGGGGATATGGTATCTATTGATATCCCCGCACGGAAGCTGGAACTCTTGGTGGATGAGGAAACCCTGGCCAAACGCCGGGCTGCCTGGAAAGCTCCGGAAATGAAGCTCAAGGGCTATGCCAAACGGTATGCTCAGCATGTGACCAGCGGCTCCACCGGCGCTGTGTTCGATGATATGCTGGAGGAATAATAGGATAGCAGGGCATGGGGAGAGGTATCCTTCCCCATGCCCTTTTCGGTATAAAAAGACCACTCCCGGCATCGCCGGGAGTGGTCTTTTTATACCGAGTTACATCAGACTGAGAAGCGAAAAAAGGGTCACACAATGTTTAAAAGTACTAGCCGATTTCTTTGTGGAGGATTACCAACAGTCCCTCTTCATTGACCGTTTGGGTATACCCCTGTTCCTCAAAAGCAGCTATCTCCTCATCGTAGGTTTTGCTGCGGATATCTATGACAATGTACTCCGTCTCTTCCGGAAGATCCCGGTCGAAATCATAAATAACTTTGCGCTGGGAGAGCTTAGGAACCAAGAACCCTGTGGCGGTAACCGATGCCTCTTCCGGGATCTCCGCCAGATAGGCGTCCATCTTTTGGAAGTCTTCCCGGTCGCTGGTGGCCCGGTTCAGATAGCCGATATGTCCTGACATAGTAGAGACGAACAACAGAACTGATGCCATCGCCGCCAGAGAGAGGATCCATTTACGGGCGATCCGGCCCATACCGGCGGCATTGGTGATTGCCAGGTAAAAGAAACAGGCGGTAACGCCGAACCCATATTGGAACCCGATATCGTGATGATACGGGTAATCCGGAAGCAGATTGATAACCAGGAAGGGGATCAATAGTACCAGTTGGGAGAGTTTTTTGCCGAGCAGAGGCAGGAAAGCCAGCGGCAGTAACATCAGGAATACATATTTGACTTTTTCTTCCGTCATGGCCTCGTTAAAGACATAGGCTGGGTTGAGAAACAGGTTTTTTACGATGGAAAAAGGTCCGTCCTGGGGGTCAGCCAGCAAATTGGAAAAATGCCCTCCCAGCATATTGGCCCGCCCCTGCAGTTGGATGAAGGTATAGGCTAAACCGAAGTATAGCACGGACACCATCATCAGAATAGCGCCGTGTTTCCATTCCTTGTGGCAGATGAGGAGGAACAGGGCGATACAGGCTACATAGATAGCGGCATCCTCCTTGACCATCAGGGTCAGGATCGCAAATATATAGAACAGCAGCCACTTCCTTTTTTCATAAAAATAGAAAAGCCAGAGGATGCAGGGGGCGAGGAAAAGGTTTTCATGGATGTCATAAAAGCAGCCGCCTGCCAAATAGGGGAAAAAGCAGTAGGCCACACAGATCAGCAGGACCGCTTTGTTGCTCAGTTCATAATGGCGTGCCAGGAGATACACAGGGATCACACCGCTTGCCAATATCAAGGCCTGCATCACCTGTAAATAAATGGGGGTAGGGAAAATACAGTATCCCGGAAGCAACAGATAAAAAATAGGGGATACATGGATGGCAAAATGGGACAGGAGCTCATTGCGCTCGCAGGTGGTCATGGGCAGACCAGTTTCTTTCATGTAATAGAACATTTGTGAAAAGATGCCCAGATCAAAAGTGGAGGTGTAATATGTGGTATACCGCAGGGAAGTAAGGCCGCCCACAAACAGCACGTAAAATCCCACACAGGCGGCGATGATGACTTTGATCTGCTTTGAACTGAGCGTCAGTTCCAGTAGTCCCATTTTATCATCCCGCAGCAGGTAATAACCGATCAGGCACATCAGGAACAGGATGCCCAAGGAAAAATAAAACTCACGTTTTCGGTACAGCATGAGGGAGGAATAGGCAAAAGAGATGACAAATAAGGCGTAGGGGGCGATACGGATGGACGGTAAGAAATACTCCGCTGCTGTCAGCAAGGCAAAACCGCCGGCGATCCACAGCAGGTATATCAGCAGGTTCAGGCTTTCGGAAAAGGCCAAGGTATCGAATCCCGTCTTGACAAACAGTAGCGACAGGAATCCGGCCAGGCACCAAGATGTAAAAAAACGGACAAATAACTTTTCCGGTGTGAACAGCTGCTTTAACCTCAATCTGTATCCCTCCATCCCATACCGATCCGTCCAGATGGTATAGGCCTCTAAAGATAAAACACATCTGGGGACAGTATACCAGACAATGGAAAAGAATGCACGTCCTTTCTGCCGAAAAGCGGAAAAAAAGCGGATTTAGGCTGTGGATTCACCTTTTTCCCCTGTCCTGTGTAAACTGGAATGAAAGGATGTGAGAGGATGCGAAGATATATGCATTCCCGCCGGATGCTGCCGCGGCTGCTTGCACCGCGCCGCCGTACACCGCCGGCGGCTTATCGCCGTCACAGGGGCATTCTGCGGCGGATGCTGGCCGGGCTGGTCATAGGGGGTATACTGCTGGTGGCCCTGGATATACGTATGCGTCCCCTGATTCAGGATTTTGGGGAAAACAGCGCCAAAATATCCGCTATGCGGGCCCTGAACGATGCGGTGGAGCGCTGCCTTTCAGAGGAAGAGTTTACATATGAAGAGTTGGTACGGGTTGGGAAGGACAGCGAGGGGAATATCCAATCCATGGAAGCGGATGTGATGAAAGTCAACCAGCTGAAAGCTGCCATCAATACGGCAGTGATGGATGAAATGGAAAAATATGAGATTATCCGGGTGGAAATCCCCTTTGGCAATCTGCTGGGCGGGAACTATTTTACCGGACGGGGCCCGTATATTCCCATTCAGGTAAAGCTGAGCGGGGTGGTGCTTTCCGACTTTACCAGCCGGTTTGAAAGCGCCGGGGTTAACCAGACATCCCATCAGATCGGTCTGAATGTCACCATGCATGTTTACGCCGCCCTGCCGGGTATGCGGACGGGATTTGACGTGGCTACCAATTTCCTGATCGCCGAGACAGTGCTGGTAGGCCAGGTGCCTCAGACCTTCCTGCAGATGAGCGGGGAACAGGCCGGGGACCTGGGGAAAATTTTTGCCATGAATGCTTCCGCCTAGTGGTAAAGCGGAAGAGAATTTGATATACTAAAAGGGAAACACATCCCGGCTTCTGCCGGGATGGCGGAAGGATGGCGTTTCCATGGAATTTGAAGCGGCAAAAAAGCGGATTGAGGAACTGCGGGAGCAGATCGATTACCATAGCCGGCGATATTACGATGAGGATGCTCCGGAGATAGAGGATGACGAATTCGATGCCCTGACCCGGGAGCTGCGCAGGCTGGAAGGGGAGTACCCACAGCTGATTACCGCCGATTCCTACACCCAGCGGGTGCATGGGGAAATTTCCAGCCTGTTCACCCCGGTAACCCATGAAGTGCCTTTGGCCAGCCTTCAGGATGTGTTTTCTCTTGAAGAGCTCAGGGAGTTCGATTCCCGGGTTCGGGAAACGGTGCCGAATCCGGTGTATGTAGTGGAGCCCAAGATCGATGGCTTGTCCATCGCCTTGGAATACCGGGATGGCGTATTTTACCGTGGAGCTACACGGGGGGACGGACAGACTGGGGAGGATGTGTCCGCCAATCTCCGGACTATCAGAACCATTCCGGCGCGGCTGACCCGTCCGGTATCCCGCGTGATTGTCCGAGGTGAGGTATTTATGCCCCGGGCCAGCTTTGCCGACCTGGTGTCCAAGCAGGAACAGGAAGGGGAAAAGACCTTCAAAAATCCCCGCAACGCAGCGGCAGGATCCCTGCGGCAGAAGGATCCCAAGGTAACCAAAAGCCGAAACCTGGATATTTTTGTATTTAATCTTCAGCTGCTGGAAGGGGAGTCGGTAGACAGTCATGCCGCTTCTCTGGAGAAAATGAAGGAATTGGGATTCCATATCATTCCCTTCTATCGGAAGACAGGCTCCATCGAAGACGTTATTGCCGAGGTGGAACGTATCGGGTCCATACGGAATAGCTTGCCGTTTGACATAGACGGTGCCGTTGTAAAGGTGGATAACTTTTCAGATCGGGAGGCGTTGGGAAGCACCAGCAAATTTCCCAAATGGGCGGTTGCCTTCAAATATCCTCCTGAGGAAAAGGAAACCACCTTGCTGAACGTAGAGATCAATGTAGGGCGTACCGGTGTTCTGACCCCTACCGGCGTTTTTGAGCCGGTTACCTTGGCTGGAACCACCGTCAGCCGCGCTACTCTGCATAATGAGGAATTCATCCGGGAAAAACAGCTGGCGGTTGGGGATAGAGTGGTATTGCGTAAGGCTGGGGATATCATTCCCGAGGTGGTACGGGTCGCCGCCCATTGCGGGAGCGTCCCCTTTAAAATGCCCCATGTCTGTCCCTCGTGCGGAGCGCCGGTATTCCGTGAGGAGGATGAAGCCGCTCTCCGGTGCGAAAACCCCGAATGCCCAGCCCAGCGGCTGAGAAACCTGATCCATTTCGCGTCACGGGACGCTATGGACATTGAAGGGCTGGGCCCGGCGGTTTTGGAGCAGCTGCTGGAGGAAAAATTGATATGTAATGTTTATGACCTTTACAAACTTGATCGGCAGTCAATAGCCTCGTTGGAACGTATGGGGGACAAATCGGCTGATAATCTTTTGGAGGCGGTGGAAAAATCCAAGGAAGCGGACCTTTTCCGGGTAATCTTTGCTCTGGGGATCCGCAATATCGGCCAAAAAGCCGCCAAGCTGCTGGCGGATCGATTTGGTACCATGGAGGCGGTGATGGAAGCGTCCTTGGAGGACATTACCGCTATCGATGGCTTTGGGAGAATTATGGCGGAGAATGTTGTAAAGTTCTTTGCCTTGCCGCAATCCCGGCATCTGGTGGAACAGTTAAAAAATGCCGGTGTCAACATGGTGTGCAGGGCCGAACGTGTTGATACCCGTTTCGCCGGGATGACCTTTGTGCTTACCGGTACGCTGCCCACCATGAAACGGGATGAGGCGGCGGCACTGATTGAAAAGTACGGGGGCAAAACGTCCGGCAGTGTTTCCAAAAAGACAACCATAGTGCTGGCCGGTGAGGACGCGGGCAGTAAGCTGATAAAGGCGCAGCAACTGGGTATCCGGGTGATCGATCAGGCTGCCTTTGAGGAGATGCTGAAGTAAACGTTACTGGGCGGGAACGGCTGCTGGAATGCACCCGCTATAGAAACAGCCCGACCAGCTCCAATGAGTGCGAAAATGTGCACTATGGTTTTGGAGGACCATAAAAGAAGGGCATTTTAAGGAATACAAAGGGAGCTGCCGCTGGGAACTCGACATCAGTGGCATCTGTTAGAGGATATCCCCTTTCGGCCTGCTGAGGCCCAGGGCCTATTTCCGATTCCTTAATATTAGCAGGAACGTACGTACCGCTCAAATGGGCTAAGAACAAACATCCCGTGTTCATGGGACAGACACAGCTCCATGAACACGGGATGTTTCATATTTGTGTTTGTTGGATAAACCATCCATTGATAGGAGGTTCCCGCACAGCAAAGCCATTCATGATAAATCAGGCCATTTTCCACAGCTAGACTCAGTGACAGGCCGGAGGGGAGGGGCTAACAGGGGCTTTCGGCTGGAGCCGGGTGCCCGGGAATACTGTGATGCCCTGCCGAATGAGTATCGACTCTGTCGGAAATCCTTATTCGTTCAGAAGCCGCATGAATTCCTCTCCGGTAATGGTCTCCTTCTCCAGCAAGTGTTTAGCCAGTTCATGGAGCTTGGGTTGATTTTCCCGAAGGATAGCCCTCGCCTTGTCATGGGCAGCTTTCATAATCCCGACCACCCGCTCATCAATTTTGGACGCCGTATCCGCGGCGCAGGCCAGGGAGGTATCCCCGCCCAGGTACTGGTTCTGAACTGTTTCCAACGCCACCATATCGAACTCATCCGTCATGCCGTACCGGGTAATCATGGCGCGGGCCAGCTTAGTAGCCTGCTCAATATCGTTGGAAGCCCCGGTAGTCATGCAGTCCTCCCCAAAAACCACTTCCTCCGCGCTGCGGCCGCCGGTAAGAGTGGTAATTTTATTGAGAATTTCCTCCCGGCTTAAAAGTACCCGTTCGCCCTCATCTACCTGCATAGTATAGCCTAAAGCGCCGGAAGTCCGTGGAACGATGGTGATTTTGGCGACTGGGGCAGACCCGGATTGCTTTGCGGCTACCAGGGCATGACCGATTTCGTGATAGGCCACGATGGTTTTTTCCTTGTCGGAGATAACGGCGTTTTTCCGCTGGGCGCCGGCGATAACGGTTTCAACGCTCTCTTCCAAATCTTCCTGTATAACGGCTTTTCGACCTTCCCGGACAGCCCGCAGCGCGGCTTCGTTGATGATATTGGCCAGTTCCGCCCCGGAGGCCCCTGCCGTCGCACGGGCGATGATATCCCATTGGATATCCGGCCCGATTTTTACATCCTTGGCATGGACCGACAGAATCGCTTTACGCCCTTCCAGATCCGGCAGTTCTACCGGTATCCTGCGGTCAAAGCGTCCCGGCCTCAGCAAGGCAGGATCCAGGCTTTCCGGCCGGTTGGTAGCGGCCAGGAGGACCACACCTTTCCGGCCGTCAAAGCCATCCATTTCCGCCAGGAGCTGGTTCAGGGTCTGCTCCCGCTCATCGTTGCCGCCCAGGCCGCCGGTATTCCGTTTCTGCCCGATGGCGTCAATCTCGTCAATAAACACGATACAGGGGGCTTTTTCATTGGCTTGCTTGAACAGAGCCCGGACTTTAGCGGCGCCCATACCTACGAACATCTCAACGAATTCGCTGCCGGAGATGGAAAAGAAAGGTACACCGGCTTCTCCGGCAACCGCTTTGGCCAGCAGGGTTTTACCGGTACCGGGAGGGCCCACTAACAAAATACCCTTAGGCAGTTTGGCGCCGATGGAGGCGTATTTCTGTGGATCGTGGAGGAAATCCACTACCTCCATTAAGGAACTTTTCGCCTCATCCTGGCCGGCGACATTCCCAAAGGTTACCCCTGTCTTAGCGTCCGCCACATAGATTTTAGCGCCGGACTTTCCGAACGACAGGGCGTTGCCCATCCCTCCGGGTAATTGATCCTTCATCCTTTTGCGCATCCAGCGGTAAAACAATTCGCCTATAGCGAAGAAAAACAGGACGGGCAGGATCCAGGTCAGGATAAAGCTGAGCAGCGGATTGGCCTGGGTGGGGATGGCCGCGGAAAACTGGATATCCTCATGCTCCCTCAGCTGCTGCAGCAGCCGTTGGCCGTCATCCGGCCAGATACCGGTCTTATAGATTTTCTCAGTGTTATCCTGTTTGGCGATGAAAACAAATTCCCCATTATACTCATCATAGGCCACCTCGGTGACCTGGCCGTTGTCGATCATTTCCAGAAACTGATCGTAGCCTACCTCAATGACCGAACGTTTGATAAAGGTGGGAAATACCAGGGCGTTTAGCAGCATAATCACCACGAAGGCGATAATAGCGTAAAAAATAAACGGCCGTTTGGAGGGGGTACGGTTATCGTCCATGATTTCGTGCATAGCGATCACTCCTTTATTTGGCGGGAATTTGAGCGGAAGGCGTTTGGGAGGACATCTGACGGATAGCTTTCCGGAACTGGAAGAAGAACAGGATGGCAGTGAAGGTGACGGAAATAAAATCAGCTACGGGTTCCGCCATATATACGGCCATGGTCTTATCTGATGAAAAAACCAGCGGCAGGATGTAGATCAGGGGGATCAGCAAAATAAATTTCCGCATAACCGCTACCGTTATGGAGGCTTTGGCGTTTCCGAGGGAAATAAAGGTCATCTGGCAGGCAACCTGGATACCGAACAGCAGCAAGCAGGCCATATAGACACGCAGGGCAGGGCTGGCAAATGCCATCAGTTCCTCCTCGGAAGTGAACATCGCCGCGAATCCCTGAGGAAAGAGCATCACGCAGGCCCACAGGATGGCAGAGTAGATAGCGCTGATTTTTACCAGCAGTTTGAAAGTGCCTTTTACCCTCTCGGGATTCCTGGCCCCGTAATTATAGCTGATAATGGGTTGGGCACCCTGTCCCAGACCCTGGAGCGGCAGCATGGCAAACTGCATGACGCTGGTGAGGATG
>CALWMQ010000170.1 GCA_944382025.1 uncultured Clostridia bacterium
ACATCCATTCCCGGCTGATGATATCGAACACGTTTCCTTTGATCTCGCCGGGTTCCAGTTCAATAAATTTTGTCATAGAATATCCTCCTGTCTGTTGGTATCGGATTGGCGCCCTTTCCGGTAACCAGTATCCGGTTTTACCGCTCCCGCGGCCAGGGCAGCCGTCAGCAGGCTTCCACCCTCACCATTATACCATAAACCGGACCGCGTGATGACAAAACTTTCCGGGGAATGCCCTTCCTTCACGAAATCTGGGAAAAAGTTTAAAATACTGTTCATACAAGTCCCCGTGAATCTGGTACACTAGTAAGAAGAAAAACGGTGTTTTTAACATGGCGGGAAAGGATAATGGGGACGAACCTGCTCCTGAAGGGTTCCCGCTGATGTCAAAAGGAGGGCTTATACAATGGCCAACAGTAAAATCATGGTGGTGGACGATGACGCCAATATCTGTGAGCTGCTGCGTTTGTACCTGGAAAAGGAAGGCTTTGACGCGGTGATCGCAGCCAACGGCGTGAAAGCACTGGATATGTTCGATGCCGAAAAGCCGGATCTCATCCTGCTGGACGTGATGATGCCCCAGCTGGACGGATGGCAGGTCTGCCGTGAAATACGAAAAAAATCCCAATGCCCCATCATCATGCTGACCGCCAAAGGCGAGGTATTCGACAAGGTCCTGGGCCTGGAACTGGGCGCGGACGATTATGTGGTCAAGCCCTTTGAGGCTAAGGAAGTGATTGCCCGTGTCAAGGCGGTGCTGCGCCGCAGCGGCACTCAGAACCAGAAAAAGCCCAAGGAGGTCAGTTATGACGGGCTGTACATCAATATGGAAAATTATGAGCTGCGGGTACGGGGGAAACAGATCGATACCCCGCCCAAGGAGATGGAACTGATCTATCACCTGGCCAGCAACCCCAACCGGGTATATACCCGGGATCAGCTGCTGGACGAGGTATGGGGCTTTGAATATTACGGCGACAGCCGGACAGTAGACGTCCATGTCAAGCGGCTCCGGGAGAAACTGGATGGGGTGTCGGACCAATGGACGCTGAAAACCGTTTGGGGCGTAGGCTATAAATTCGAGGTCAAAACCCCGGGTACGCAGAACGCTTAAATGAGGAGATGCCCGCATGTTTAAAAGCATCTTTTCCAAAATTTTTACGGTTATGTCCTTAACCATCGTTATCAGCTTTCTGGCGATGGGCGGTATGCAGGTCTTTTTTTCCACCCGCTACTGGGTCTCTGAAAAGCAAATCCTGCTGAAGGAAAACGCGGAAAGTGTGGCCAACTTTACAGCGGACGCCGCCTCCCAAAAAACCGACGCCTACAACGGCACCTATTACGAGATCAACGGGAATATTACAGCCCCCATGCTGAGGATGCTGTCCGGGGCCATCGACGGTACCGCCCTGATTGTCAACAACGACTATCAGGTAATCGCGTGTTCCGAGGGCCTTAACTGCAGTCATACGGGGAAGACATTGTCTCCCGATGTCCAGGCCAAGCTGAAAAAAGGCGGGGATTTTTCCCTGGGTACCCTGGGAGGGCTGTACGCTACCCGCCAGTATACCGCCAGTCAGCCGATCCTGACTTCTACCGGCGATCAGCTGGGTTATGTACTCATGTCCTCCTCCGCGGAAAACATGGGAATGTATATCAGCGATAACATTCAGGTGTTTTTGCTGTCCGGCCTGGGGGTGCTGACCATTACTTTTATCGTGTTGTACGCCGTCACCTATCGGATGGTCCGGCCGCTGCGGCAGATGGCCGCCGCTACCCGGGCCTTCGGGGAAGGAAATTTCAGCTACCGGGTGCCGGTTCAAGGCAAGGATGAAGTGGCGGAGCTGGCCGCTGCCCTGAACACCATGGCGGTGTCCCTGTCCTCGGTGGAAGGGATGCGCCGCAGTTTTGTCGCCAATGTCTCCCACGAGCTCAAAACCCCCATGACCACCATCGCCGGATTCATTGACGGTATCCTTGACGGGACCATCCCGGATGAAAAACGGGATTATTACCTGAAGATCGTATCGGATGAGGTCAAGCGCCTATCCCGCCTGGTGAAATCCATGCTGGATCTGTCCCGGATCGATAATGGCCAGCTGAAGCTGAACCCTGTGCGCTTTGACTTGACCGAGGTGACCTGCAATACCCTGCTGTCCTTTGAACAGCGGATTGACCAGAAAAATATCCGTATCACCGACCTGGAGGACTGCCAGCGGGAGGAAGTAACCGCCGATTATGATCTGATTGGACAGGTGGTATACAACCTGCTGGATAACGCGGTCAAATTCACCAACGAGAATGGCAGCATATCCCTGCGGGTATACCGGGAACCGGGACGGGTTATTTTCGCCGTGCGTAATACCGGCCTGGGGATTGCCGCCGGAGAGATGCCCCATATTTTTGAACGGTTCTATAAAACCGACAAGTCCCGAGGGCTGGACAAAAACGGCGTTGGGTTGGGGCTGTATATTGTAAAAACGGTGATCAACCTCCACCATGGCGAAATCAAAGTCAGCTCGGTGGAAGGGGAATATTGTGAGTTTTCCTTCTGGCTGCCGGATACCGGCGCCGGGAAATAAACCGATGACGGGGATTTTCCGGGTCTTTTCCGGGCGATTATCGTCCCCTTCCGAAAAATGTTTATGAAATCCTGTTTTTTTCTTCAACAAACGGACACAATTCTTCCGTACAATAAATACAGATTCCAAAAAAGAATGCCGCCCGCAAGGCGGCTTGCCATAGGAAAGGATTGAGCAATTATGTCGGATTGGTTCCACCATGATCATTCAGACAGCCCCGGGACTGAGGATACGACCCCTCAGACATCCATGCCCGGCGAGGAGAACAGCGCTGGGGACAAGGAAGCCTCCGGGAGCCAGACCGCCCCTGAATCGGGCAGCTCCTGGCAGACCTCCTCCGGATGGGGCACCTCCGGTACAGACGCTTCTTCCCAGGCGCAGCAGCCCTCCGGCGGCACCGTGCCGCCTTCATCCTCCTCCTGGCAGTCCTCCCCCGGCTGGGGAACGGGCTACAACGCGAATCCCCAGAGACCCTATACACCCGGCGGCCCGGCATACAACCCTTACGGATGGCAGCAGCCTTCCTATACCGGCGGCCCCTCCTCCGGAGGCGCACCCTCTCCGCAGCCGCCTAAAAAGAAAAAGAGCGCTGGCGGGATCCTCATCGGTATCCTGGGAGGGATTTGCGCTGTGACCATTGTCACCCTGTCGGTACTGCTGGCTATGGCCTGGGATGATACCGGCACGCCCTCCGTCAGCGGCGGTTCGTCCTCTGCGGGAGAGTCCAGCACTCCCAGCGGCAATCCCGACGGTCCTAAGCTCCAGATCAATGATTTGGAAGAAGGAACCACCGGTTTGAGTACCCGGGATATCGTGAAGGCAAACCTGGATTCCACCGTGGTCATTACCATGTATGACACCGTATCCACCGGATCCTTCGGCGGGGAAACCCTGGGCGTGGCCGGCGGCGCTACCGGCATTATCATGTCGGCGGATGGCTATATTATCACCAACTGGCACTGCGTGGTCAATGAAAACACCAAAAAGCAATATCCCAGGGTGGATGTGACCACTTATGACGGTACGGTATATGAAAACGCCCAGGTGATTGGGTATGACGAATCCACTGACCTGGCAGTCATCCGGGTACCCGCGGTTAACCTGAAACCGGCGGAATTCGGCGATTCCACAGCGCTGGAGTTGGGCGACCGGGTGGTGGCTATCGGCAATGCCGGAGGACTGGAATGGACCGTAACCCAAGGGATCGTTTCCGGCCTGGCCCGGGACGTGTATGACGACACGGGATACGCGATCAAATGCCTGCAGGTGGATGCCGCTATCAATCCCGGCAACAGCGGCGGACCTCTGCTCAACGCCGCCGGACAGGTAATCGCTGTCAATTCCGCGAAAATCGTGGCGGAGGGATATGAGGGGCTGGGCTTTTCTATCCCCATCAATGAAGCCAAAGCCATTATTGATGATCTGATTGAATTCGGTTATGTCAAGGGGCGCGTATCCCTGGGAATTACGGGATATTCCATTACTCAGCCTGATTATAAGGGCTTTTTGATTGAATCGATTGCGCCTAACTCTGCTTTAGCCGGCACCGGCGCCCAGCGGGGTGATCTGATTACCCATGTGAATGACGTGCGGGTAAACAGTTACGGTGAGATGCGGTCTGAACTGGCGAAATACAAAGTCGGCGACCAGGTTACCCTGACCTTGCTGCGCATTGAAAACCGGCAGGATCGTTCCTTCACGATCACGGTCACCCTGGGAGAAGCCACGGGCTGATGTTTTTTCTGCTGTTCATATCCGGCCCTGTGCCGGGATTGAACATAAAGTATTCCCTTTCCTTTTCCTCTCTCTTTTGCAAAAGAGCTTCCTGCCCTGCAGGAGGCTCTTTTCACTTTAGATCGGGAAATTATGGCTCTGCCGGTGAGAGGGCCGTGTAAAAAAGCTTGAGCACGAAGCATCAAGGAAAGCAAGCAACTCACAGCAAGGTATTTAGCCATGAAAAACTTCTGCCAGTCCGTTAGAATATAATAGCGCTTGCCTGCTTAGGGGCTGTGGGGAAAGTGACTCAAGCAAAAAAATTGAGTGCGTCTTGCGGCGTATGCCGGTAATAGGATCTTATAGGCTCCACGAAGGCCACCGGCTTAGCCGGTGGAACTTCCCATCAGCTGCCACAGGACAGTTTTGGGGTTGCCCTTGGATGACATGCGGTATCGCCTTATGTCCAGCCCTTCCAAGGCCTGCGCACACCGACGGTTGGCCGGCAAAGGCAAGTTATTGCCCCACTTGTATAGGCGGTATCACTGACGGGCAGCCATAAAAAAGCGAGGGATTGAACGGTCGCTCCTTTCCTCCGCTATGCCAAGATTGCCCGGTGCTGATTCCGGGAGGCCGGGCAATATCTGCCGTGGGGGAAACCTATAGGCTGGCGATGTCCCTAAATGGTTATCTGCCGGTATAAAGGAACAGCCCAGGGATTACACAGGTATCGGCGGGTAATTGATTAACAAATTTTGAAAAAATTCCGAAAAGCTTTCCAGAAATGCCGTATAAATCCGGCGGCGGGACAAACAATAGGGAAGAACTCGTTTGTGCTCCGCGCACAGCCATTATCCATAAAACGATTACGGAGGAAAAGCCAATGAAAGCTACAGGAATTGTCAGAAGAATCGACGACCTTGGTCGTGTGGTCATACCGAAGGAGATCCGTCGGACAATGCGTATACGGGAAGGGGACCCGCTGGAAATTTTTACTGACAACGATGGGGAAGTGGTATTCAAAAAGTATTCCCCGGTGGGAGAAATGTCCCCCTTCGCCAATCAGTATGCCGATGTCATGGCCCGTGCCTGCGGCCTTCCGGTACTGATCTGCGACCGGGATCATGTGGTAGCGGTAGCGGGCTTGTCTAAAAAGGATTATTATGAGCGGAGGATTTCCGCGCAGCTGGAAGAAATCATGGAACAACGGACCATACACGTGGCCAAGGCAGGAGATCAGAAACGTCTCCAGCCGGTGGAAAGCATGGAACGGTATGCGGCGGTAGCGGTACCCATTATCGCGTCGGGAGATGTAACCGGGGCTGTATGCCTGATGCTGCCTGAAAGCGGCGCGATACCTGGCGAAGGGGATGTGAAACTGACACAAGTGGCGGCAGCTTTCCTGGGAAAACAAATGGAGGAATAAATCTGCGGCACATAAAGTTTTCGCCCGCCTTTTTCAAAAGGCGGCGGGGTCGAGGGGCAGCGCCCCTGACGTATCCCGTGGGGCGGAAAACAGCGAGCAGGGGTTGGCGCCGCGGTCAAAACCGGCAGCCGCGAGAGCGGCGGGGGCGGTTTTGGGCACCGCAAGGGGAGGCGGGGCCGAGGGGCAGCGCCCCCGCCGTGTTCCGCAAGAACAGATAATTTTGGCCAGCCGGCTGTTGGTCCGTTCGTTTCCCGCAAATTGGAGAGACCCTGGGGATTTTATCCCCAGGGCCTCTGATCAGTATGTCATATTGGGTTTGCAGGCGCTATCAGTCGATGGAAGGGATATGAATCTCAATCTCACGTCCCAGTTCGGCGGATTTAGCGATGCCATCAATAATAGCCTGATTGTACAGGATCTGGCTGGTGGGAACAGGAGCTTCCCCGTTGTTCTTCACCGCGTCCAGGAAGGAACGGACCTTATGGTAGAACAGACCCTTGTCATCCTTATTGGGGACAATGGGGATAATGGTTTCGCACTGCTCGCCCGCCACATCGTGGTAGAGGGTCATGGGACCGCCGACAGTGCCGTTCCAGCAGTCGGTGGAGGGGATCCGCAGAGCGCCTTCCGTGCCCATAATAATGGTATCGCCCGGGGTATTGACATGCATGGCCCAGGAAATACGGAAATCCAGGATAATATCCCCCTCTAAACGGACGAAAGCGGCAGCGAAATCTTCCACATCGAACCGAGCCGCATCGGCAGGGTTATTATATTTGGGATTGGTGCCAAAGAAATTGGAGGTGTAACCGGTAACGGTCAAGGGCTTGGGATAGCCGATAGCATTCAGCACCATATCCATGGAGTAGCAGCCGATATCGCCCATAGCGCCGATACCCGCGGTCTTTTTTTCAATAAAGGTGCTGTTGGGGATGCCCCGGCGGCGGCCGCCACCGGTCTGGATATAATAGATTTTACCCAGAGTCCCGGATTCCACAATCTTTTTAATCATCTTCATATTTTCGTCCATCCGGGGCTGGAACCCTATGGACAGGATCTTACCGCTGGCTTTCTCAGCCTTCATGATTTCCACCGCTTCATCGGTAGTAACGCACATGGGCTTTTCCAGCAGGACAGGCACACCCTTAAGCAGGGCGTCAATGGTGCATTCCGCATGGGTAGCGTTGTAGGTGCAGATGCTGACCGCGTCCAGCTCCTCGTTTTCCAGCATGGATTTATGATCCGGATAGCAGCGCGCGTTTTCCAGGCCATACTTCTTAAAGAATTTTTCCGCCTTTCCGGGGATCAGATCGGCGCCGGCCACGATCTCCACATCCGGCATTTGCAGATAGCTTTCGCAGTGGGCTCCGGCGATCCATCCGGTACCGATGATTCCCACTTTCAGCTTCTTGGAGGTATCAATCTCTTTTTCCTCAGCGGCTTGGGTAAATTGGCTCAATACTGCGTCAGACATACTCTCAAACTCCTTTGCCTTATATAATAGTCAATTGAAAGGGCTTTAAAAATCCAGGGTATTCAGGTAGTCCATGCTCATTTTGGCGCATTCCATAGGAGATTTGCCCATGCTGGGATTATCCTGCTCCACCACGAGCCACTGCGCGCCGGCCCGGATGGAAGCGTCGATAATCGCCGGGATATCCTGCGCTCCATACCCATTGGGGCGGAACTCAAAGGCGCCTCCATTGCTTTCCTCCTGGGCGCCGTCATCGATTCCGATGAGGGCATACAGCTTGGCAGGCTTTTTGCCGGACATGACAAAATCCTTGAGGTGTACGACCGGCGCACGTCCGGCGTATTTTTCCAAATACGCTACCGGACTTTCACCTGCCACGTTGACCCAGCAGGTATCCAGCTCGGTCTGTAACAAATCGGCGGGGACGCTGTTGTACAAAACATCCAGGCCGTATGCGGAGGTTCCCCCCTGGGCGGGGATTTTAACGAATTCAAAGTCATGGTTATGATACAGGAGGGTCATACCTTTATCCTTGGCGACTTGTCCCAGCATCCGAATAGTTTCAATGACCTGGGGAAAGCCGTCCGTGCCGGGGCGGTATGGCTCATCCATATATGGCACCGCCACATAGGAACAGCCGATAGCGGCATAATCACCCAGCACCTTTTCAGGGTCGGCGGTCATCTCTGCGTAGGGAACATGGGCGGAGATGGGGACCAGGCCGATTTCGCCACACATTTCCCTGATCTGGCTGGGGGTATACCCGTACAGGCCGGCGAATTCCACCCCGTCGTACCCCATAGCCTTCACCTTTTCCAGGGTACCCCGGAAGTCTGCGCTCAAATCGTCCCGTACCGAATACAATTGGAGAGCAACGGGCACTTTATGCATATTCCAACACTCCGATCCTTAGAATATAGTCTATACATTACAAGTAGACTATATCTCTTCCCGTAATGTTTGTAAACCCTTGCTGTCCACATTCCAAAAATCGGACAGCAATTTCAAAAAATTGTTGATTGCCAAACCCCATATCTCGAAAAAACGGCGACTTGGCCCATGCCTAGGCATGGGCTATTGGCTTCGATAACTGTGTAAAACGGGGGGCAGACGTTGGGCTATACTATCAGCGTCCATCTGACGGCAGCCGAAAAGCATGCAAAAAGCACGGCTCTCACGGGGAAAGGAGAACCGTGCTTTTTATTCTTTTTCCAGAGCGCAACAGATTTTCTTCTGGCAAACATTTTACGCCCGAACATAACCATATCAGTAAACACTCATTGGCGGTACAGCCGGACACGGGAAACACCGGAAGCGTCAGCGCCGCTGTGTGTGGGGGGGGACCACGCCCTAAATTCCGTCCGCATCTGGCAAGAGAGGGTTCAGCGTTTTACATAATCCAGGGGATTGACCAGCTTGCCGTTTTTGATTACTTCAAAGTGCAGATGGGGGCCGGTACTGTTGCCGGTATTGCCCACATTACCAATATACTCGCCCTGCGCCACCTTCTGGCCCACTTTGACATTCAAAGAGCTGCAATGGGCATAACGCGTTTTAAAACCGTTGCCGTGGTCGATCAGGATATAATAGCCGTAGCTGTAATGCCAGCCTGCTTCCACCACCCGGCCGCCGTCGGAGGCGATAATGGGCTTTTTGTTCACCCGGCCATTGGAGATATCAATAGCGCCATGGAACCCGCCCCACCGGGAGGCATAGGGGGAAGAAATCCGTGTGGTAGCAGGCAGGGGCCATACAAAGGTATCGATAGCCACGCCGTCCCCGGCCACAGAAGTATCATTATACTTTTTCCCGCCGATCGCGATAACCTCATCCACCACTTCTTTGGTGACCACTGTATTGACAACCGTACGGGACTGTTCAACCCCATCTACGGTAACGACCTCGGCGGTAACGGTCTGAACGCCGTCTTGACCCTTGGTTTTTACCGAACGGTATCCCAGCAGCTGGGAAGCCAGTTCCACCGTGGTAGAGGCATAGGGAATGGCTTCCTCATAGGTAATATAGGAAACCACCTGAACCGGCAGCTGGTTGAGATAGGCCTCCAGGGTTTCAGGGGCAGTCTTGGCGGTAACCGGGTATAATCCATCCACAATCTCCACTTGGGACACAAAGCTTGTCCGGTCATCCTCCGCGGACTTTTGGGAACTCAAAATGGTCTCCAGCATGGTATCCAGGGTATCCCGGGAAGCCAGAGCGCCAACGAACTCATCATCCACATACAAGCCGGAACCCTGTGTCAGGGAATCGCTATTAGCGCTGAGCAGTCGGTCACAGACAGCGTTTTCGTCCAGGATTTCGTCCTTGGAAACCACCGCCAGTGTCAGTTTAGGCACTCGTTCCACGCTGAAGGAATTGTCGGCGTTGATTACCCGGCCATTGGCCATATCAGCCGCCGCATCGTACACCGACTCATCGGCGATATAACCCAAAGACTGACCGTCAACCTCCAGGGAAAGGGCAAAAGTAGCATTGCTCCAGAAATTCAGGGTGGCCGCCAGCACCAGGACCGCCGTGGCGGGAGCCATGAGATTGAACGCGCTCACCATCAGCTGGCGGTGGCGGCGGAAGGCCAGTACTGGAAGCAGCAGTGCCTGAGGAATGACCAGCAGGGGATGGCGTTTGTAAGCGGCCTTCAGGTGCTGGGCGGCCAGAGGGAATCCCTGTGCCACCCGGCGGCATTCGCCGCCGAACGCCCGCAGATGCCGCAGCAGCAGCTTGTCCAGAAGGCGGTAAACCAAACGTCCCACCGGGCGAAACGCTTTTATCAGGATCCGGCCCAGCCGCCGGCAATACCGGACGGTGTTGACACCGGTCGTATAACAAATCCCATATCCGCCAACCCAGGCGGCAGATGCCAGGGAGGCGCTTACCATATAACCTTTTTTTACGAAAGCCTTCACCGCTTTCACGGCTTGGGCCAGGCGCTGTTGGATATTATCGCTCATAAAAGCAGGTACACTTCCTTTTATCGTTGCCTGAACGGCGAATCCGTTCCATTTGCAGTAAATGGAAAAGGGTTACAAGTTTGTAACAACTTGAGTACTATTATACTCAAAAATTACAAATTTGCAACCCTTTTTAAAGATCTTTGTACCAATATAGCAAAACTATCTCAACTTTATCAAAATGTTATGTGCACAATCAACGTACCTTTTGGAAGGTATAGGATAATTGGTCGATGGTCCAATTTTCCAATACCCCGGCCATCTTCCGAGCCCACTCCCGTGCCCCGGCCAGATTGTGCTCCCGGTAATTGCCACATTCTTCCGGGCGGCTTCCGGGGATCTCCCCCTCAAAATCGGCGATAAATCCCAGGGCTTCCCTTACCAAACCGATAACATCAGCCTCCGGTAAGCCCCTGGTAAGAAAATAGAAGCCTGTACGGCAGCCCATGGGGCAAAAGTAGATCACCTGATCCGCCCATTGGCTGTTGCGCACATAGGTAGCAAACAGATGCTCTATGGTATGCATAGCCGGCGGCTCCATATAAGGAGGGGTATTGGGCCGGACAAACCGCAGGTCATAGGTAGTCACATCCCCATCCACCCGGGAAATATACATACCCGGCAGCAGCTGGTTATGATCCACTTCAAAGCTGGCGATTCTTTTCATAGGGGGTTCCTCCTTTGTGGGCAGACTTGGGGAAGGTTTGGCCTGCCTTTTACAAAAGACAGCGCCTGAGAACGCCCGCGGTGGGGAAAACAGCGAGCAGGGGTTGGCGCCACGGTCAAAACCGGCAGCCGCCAGGACGGTGCGCGGCGGTTTTGGGCACCGCAAGAGGGAATGGGGCCGAGAGGCAAGACACCCGGTACCGCTGTAGAATACAATGTTCCGGGGCAGGAACGCCTTTATAACCTATCTTCATAGACCCCAGGCAGATCGCTGGCAAAGCCGCGGTCCTGGGTAATATCCATCATGGACTTGCCGGTGGGCAGGGCATTGTGGAATTCCAGGATCATATCCGCAGCCTCACAAGCGGCCAGGTCATACAGCTCAAAGAAGCTGTCGGTACTTACATACGCCTCATCAAAGGGGTTAACCCACCGGGCATGGCTCTCATTGGCGTAGTCCCAGTCCCCGGTATCCTCCGGGCGCAGCAGGGAGGAGGCGAAAGCGCCTTTATGCGCCAATTTTTCCAAAGGCCGGAACACGGCTTTCTGTTTGAGCAGGGTTCGGTCAGTCATTAGGGTGGTGGCATGGCGCATATCTCCAGGCGCCAGAGCGATATGCTGGACGGTGGCGCTGGGGGTATTCAGCAGCCGCTGGAAAATCGGCAGGTACAACCGGCCTATGGCCTGGTCATGGGCTCCCCGTTTGGGCAGCACGGAATTCAGCGGGAAATCCCGGATCAGGCGTCCCGTCTCCCGGCGCAGGGTGATGGTATCCAGGGCGCTTTCTATGCGGAAATGATACTGATTTGGCAGTATGCCGTACGAGGGATCCTCCCTGGCCAGCACCTTCTGCCAGTAATACACGAAGGGATGCACCGCCCGGTCCAGGGCGTAATGGCAGAAGAAGCCGTCCACATAGCTCAGGGCCGCTGTTTTTTGCTCGGTTTCCCGGTTGACCCCGTTGCGGAAGGCCTCAAACAGCTTGGCCGGGCTGATTTTGTGCAAGCGGCTGCCCTGATGGGCATAGCTGATGCCGGGTTCCCATGGCAGGACCCGGTGGAAAAAGAAAATATCCGGGCCCTGGGCGCCCACCAGGGCGGCATCCATATCGGCCACTGGCATACCGGCTTTTTTCAGTTTAGAGAAAACCCGCTGGGCAAACAGATAATGGGTCACCAACGCAGGCATGTCCATCCCTCCTGTAACGGGATTGGGCGGGGACCATTCCCCCGGCCCATAATAAGATCATTATACACGATCTACATGGTCGAAAGATGAATCTTTTCTGAATCTTAAGAAAAATTTCCTTATTCTTCATTTCAGCAGGCCGTGGGCGGCGGCGACCGCGGCCATATCTCCGGGCAGGGGGCTTTGGAACCGGAGTTCCTCCCCTGTCATGGGATGCCGCAGGGACAGCAGGCAGCAGTGGAGGCCATGGCGCTGCATAACGGTCTGGTCCGTACCGTACATGGTATCCCCTGCCAGAGGGTGACCGAGCCAGGCCATATGGACCCGGATCTGATGGGTGCGTCCTGTCTCCAGCCATAGCCGCACCAAGGATACCTCCCCGTCCGTGGCCAGGGCAGCCCAATGGGTAACGCTGTCCTTTCCGCCTTCCCCCACTTCCCGGGTGATGCAGCAGCCCTCCTTTACCCGGATGGGCCGACGGATAATGCCTTCCCCTTCCAGCCGCCCCAGTACCAGGGCCAGATATTCCTTATGGGGTTTTCTGGCCAGAGCGAAGGCGGCGTGAGGGTTTTTCGCTGCCAGCAGCAGTCCGCTGGTATTTCTGTCCAGCCGGTTTACCGGCCGGAAGGACAGGGACTGGCCCATTTTCTCAAAGTGGGCCACCACCCCGTTAGCCAGGGTAGGCTCCGGCTTGCCGGCCGATGGATGCACCGCCAGGTACGGAGGTTTATCCACCACTAACAGATCCGCGTCCTCGTATACGATATCCAGGGGCATATCCATCCCTTCAATCCGTACATCATCCTCCGGCATGGTCAGTTCTACCTGTTGGCCGGTATAGACCCGGTCGATGGAGCGCAGGGGGATGCCATCGGCGGTCATTCCCCCGTCAACCCGTTTGAGTTTGACCACCATCCGCCAGGAGAGGCCGCAATCCTTCCGGAGGAAGTTCTGCAGGGTATCGCCATCATAGGTGGGAGGGACGGTATAGGTGAGTTTTGGCATGAGGTCCTCCATATAAAACAGCCGCCAACCAGTGTTGGCGGCTCAGCATGCGTGAAAACAACCGGCTGCGCTCCGGCGAGCACGGGGAACGCTGCCCCCAGTCCCGCCTGCTTTTGCGATTTCCAAAACCAACCTGCGCCGCTTTCGCGGCTGCCGGTTTTGCCCGCGACGCCAACCCTTGCTGGCCCGTTTTCTACCCCGCGGGCGATCCCAGGCGTTGCCTTTTGAAAAACCACGGGTCCAAATTCCCCTTGGGTATGGCCGGGCGGACGGCTTGTTCGGCTGTACGCGGCCGCCAACGAGTATTGGCGGCCGCAGCGGTTCAGGCGGTTCGCCGTTTTATTTGACCGGGACTACCCAGCCGTAAGGATCCGGGATACGGCCGTTCTGGATACCGGTGAGGGTATCGTACAATTTCTGGGCCACCGGGCCGATTTGGTTATGATTAATGGTAATTTTCTCGTCATCGATTTTCAGTTCGCCCACAGGGGAGATAACGGCGGCAGTACCGGTACCGAAGGCTTCTTCCAGGGTACCGTTATGGGCGGCCTCCTCCACCTCGGAGAGGGCCAGCTGCCGTTCGGACACGGTATACCCCCAGGAGCGGAGCAGCTCGATGCAGGACATACGGGTAATGCCACCCAGGATGCTGCCCTGAAGGGCAGGGGTAACGATTTCACCGTTGATTTTAAAGAAGATATTCATGGTCCCGACTTCTTCGATATACTTGCGTTCCACCCCATCCAGCCAAAGGACCTGGGTATAGCCTTGTTTTTCGGCCTCATCCTGGGCTTTGAGGGAAGCGGCGTAGTTGCCGGCGGTTTTGGTGAAGCCCATACCGCCCCGTACGGCGCGGACATATTGGCGTTCCACGTAAATCTTGACCGGGTTGATGCCTTCCGGGTAGTAGGCGCCCACCGGGGAGAGGATAATGATAAACAGGAGGTGGTGGGCGGGATGCACTCCCACATGAGGATCAACCGAGATGATAAAGGGGCGGATATACAGGGCGGTACCCTCTCCGGAGGGAATCCAATCCTGTTCCAGATCCACCAGTTTTTTCACGGCCTCCACGCCGAACGCCTCATCGATCTTGGGGATACAGAGCCGGTCATTGGACAGGTTCAGCCGGGCCATATTTTTTTCCGGGCGGAACAGGACGACCTTTCCCTCTGGGGTACGATAGGCTTTCATGCCCTCAAAGACCTCCTGGCCGTAGTGGAGGCACATGGCGGCGGGATCCAGGGAGAGGGGGCCATAGGGAACGATACGGGCATCATGCCATCCCTGGCCCTCATCGTAATTCATAATAAACATATGATCGGTAAAAATGTTCCCGAAACCCAGTTTAGAGGAATCAATAGGCTTTGCCTTCGGGCAGGTGGTTTTTTCCACACGGATTTCCTGCATTGTCCAATCCATCCTTTCATATCAGACCCCGGCCGCGGCCGGAGCGGTAAGCGCTGTTTACACTGATTCCTATTATAGAACCGCCCATCTGAAAATGCAAGACGCAATTCAAAAAACTGCACGGCGGAACAGGGTGTTTGCCCATTGCCAAAGGGCGGGGGGTGCGGTATAATAACACGGTAATGCTTGGGTCCGGGGCGGCGTAAGGAGCCATGCTTCCCGGGCGTTGAATAACGCGCCGCGTGCGCAGGAAAGGCTGGTTATATCCATGGAATGGTATCCTTTATTGTTGACACCCGCCATGAAGGACTATATTTGGGGCGGCTGC
>CALWMQ010000171.1 GCA_944382025.1 uncultured Clostridia bacterium
TTCATGTCCTCCTTTTCCATAGATTTAGCCGCCCATTGGCAAGATGAACGGCTATGTATGCGTAGAATCCGAAAGATGGGCATGAAAAAAGCCGCTTACTCTATACAAAGAATAAGCGGCTCATAAAGCAGCGGTATGTAATTTTACACCTTCTTCACCGGGGCGCACATCACCTTGAGCAGAAGTTCATCCAGACAGCCGGTGTCCCGGTTTTCCCGGAGCATGGTATTACGCAGGCGGTTAAGGCTCTGGATCACAATGCTGTTCTCAGCGGTGGTGAGGTATATCTTAAATTTCCTTTTTTTCATAGGGCGTTCCTCCTTTACGTTTTCATTATATATAGGAAGAACGCCGCACCGCAAATGTGCGATTTTCAATCAGAGAGGATTTGGTTGGCAGAGGTATGTATCAACATCTACCTTTAGGTTTTTCATTGCGGCGAGGATTTTTTCGTGCTCTTTACGACGCGGAACACGGACTTCTCTTTCCCAACCGGAATAAGTCGTTTGTCCTATTCCGATAACTTCAGCCATCTGCATTTGAGTAAAGGAAAGCTCCCGCCGCACCTTTTTCAAAAGCGAGGAGTACGGATAATCTACAAAGACAGTGTACTCATCCAGAAGTCTGCTGCGGTCAATCCCCAACACATTTGCAAGTGCCACCGCCGTACTGTGCTTGATGGGGTGCCGGTCATTCTCATACAGAACCAGCGTTGCGGGCACGACACCTACCTTTTCTGCCAGTTCTCTTGTAGTGAGGCCCCGGAATGTCCGGTGATACCTCAAATATTGGCCCGGTGTAGTACAGCCTTCATCGTTTTGGTAGTCAAAGGTCAAGTGAATCATGATCTTGCCTTTGGAATAGAGGTAAATCCCTGTGTGATTGAGATTACTATCGGTAATACGATATGGTATTCGTACCTCCACTTTGTATGCGTTGATTCTTTTATTTCCCCCATGTCAAAAACCTCCTGATGTTCTTTAGTAATGCGGTCGCCAAACCTTTTACTATTTTACATCAGTTGGTTTTTTCTTTTTCTAAAGCTTCTATCCCCCCGGTTATACCGGGGGTTCTTTCCCGCTTAAGCGACAAATGAAAACCGGCTTCCTCTTTCGGAGGGAGCCGGTTCCTGCGTTCTGGTTTTCTTACCGTTCTTCCCGGAAATAATTGGTGCCGCAACTGGCGGGTTGCAGCCCTTCCTTGGCCTTGCGCATGGAGGTGATAACCAAAACCAAAGCCGTCATTAAGAACGGAAGCATATCATAAATCGCTACAGGAATAGAATTGCTGGCCCATCTTGAGGCAGAGGAAAGCCCTTCATCCCAGGCAGGAACCAGTGCTGCCGGAGCCAGAATCAGATTTGTCAGGTGATAACGCAGTACCCGGAGAGCGCCAAACAGAAAAGCCCCAAATACAGCACGCCCAGGCTTCCAGGCAGCGAAAATAACCAACGCCACCGCAATCCATCCCAGTTCTCCCACGAAATTGCTGCCCCAGACGCCGCCGCTGATAATCATCGCCGCATAAGCCCCGCCCAAGCCGCAGATTCCGCCTCCTATAAGCAGGTTCAGATACTTGGCGGGTACCACCCGGATCCCCGCCGCGTCAGCTGCCGCAGGGTTTTCACCTATGGCCCGAAGATTGTGCCCCACCTTGGTATGATGGAGATAAAACGACAAAGCCGCCGCCAAAATCACTGCCAGATAAACAAAAATATTGACCGCGAAATACTGGCCCACCTCCGGGATCCAGCACAGCAGCGGGATCGGGATATTCAACAACTGTGAATTAATCTCATCAGGCAGCTTTAATGTCCCAATACCCGACTGGCTCAAAGCAAATTTCCCGGCAAAATTTGACAGGCCTATCCCAAAAATGGACAGCGTCAAACCAGTAACGTTCTGATTCGCCATAAAGGTAACGGTTAAAACCGCATAAATCAGCGCTCCCAGCATGCCGCCTACGCAAGCCCCTAACAACGCCAAAATCAAATTATTGGAATAGTATCCCACTAAAAAGCCCATCGTCCCGCCCATAGCCATCATGCCGGGGACACCTAAATTTAAATGGCCGGATTTCTCGTTGAGGATTTCCCCTAAGGTACCGTATAAAATAGGGGTAGAGGACAGAATAGCCGCGATCAGAAATTGGATAATTGGCGCCAAAAAGGTGGAAAAAGCACTCATGCTTCATTTCCCCCCTTCCTTTGCTTCCGGAAGGTAAAGCGGTAGCGGATAAAGAATTCCGCCGCCAGCACGAAAAACAAAATAATCCCCTGGAGCACATCGGAAGAGTCCGCGGACAGCTTAAAGGTGGATTCCACAACCGAGCTTCCTTTTTCCATCAAGCCGAACAGGGAGGAAACCAACAGGATCCCCAAGGGATTGAGCTGGGCCAGCCATGCCACAATAATAGCGGTAAACCCTACCCCATTGGCGACCCCTTCCGCCAGAGTCATATCCGAACCGGTAGCCTGTACCATACCGGCTATCCCGGCAACCGCGCCGCTGAGCACCATAGTACGCAGCACAATCTTTTGGACTTTCATCCCCGCATAGGCTGCGGTAGCCTGGCTCTCTCCCACAACACTGATTTCATAACCCTGTTTGGTGTACCGCAGATAAATAAATACGGCCACCACCAGCACTAGGGCTATAATCCAACCGATATGCACACCAAAAACCTTGTCCAGCTGGGCATTTTTTACAAAGCGGGCGATCTTGGGAAATCCCGGGGACGCCGGATCCGCCCATGGTCCATCCCGTAAAAGAATAATCAAATACAAGGCAATATAGTTGAGCATCAGGGTGAACAGGGTTTCATTGGTACCGAATTTGACCTTGAAAAAGGCGGGGATAGCGCCCCAGATACCGCCTCCTACCATACCGGCTATCAGCATCACCGGTACCAGAACCCAGTGGGGCCAGGTATTACAGAACAGGGCGAAATAGGACGCGAAAATAGCGCCCATAATCACCTGGCCTTCCGCCCCAATGTTCCAAAACCGCATTTTAAACGCCAGGGTAACTCCCAGGGAGGTGATCAGCAGCGGAATAATAATCTTTACCGTAGCCTGTATGGCCATAGCGCTGCGGAAACAGCCAGTTACCATGGTGGCATAAATCTGCAAGGGATTGTATCCCAGTATCAGGAGGAACAACCCGCCTGCCACCAGAGCCAGCAGCAGGGACCCCAAGCGCAGCAGCATACGCTTTTTATCCGACAGTTCCGCTTGCTTGGAAATCCGGACCAAAGGCTCTTTTTGGTTCATACGCAGGGGAGTATCACTCATGTTCGGCCACCTCCTTTTCCGAAGAGCCGGTCATCATCAGGCCAATCTGTTCTTTTGTTGCCTGGGCAGCGTCCACCATACCCGTCACTTTTCCGTGGCACAGAACCAGGATGCGGTCAGACAATTCCAGCAGCACATCCAGATCCTCACCGATAAATACCACCGCCACATTTTTCTTTTTCTGCTCATTGAGCAAATCGTAGATGGTATAGGAAGAATTGATATCCAGCCCTCGAACCGGATAGGCGGCGATCAGCAGGTTGGGACCTGACTCAATCTCCCTGCCCAGGAGCACCTTTTGTACGTTTCCTCCCGACATCATCCGTACCGGCATATCCACCCCGGCAGTCTGAATGTCCAGGCGCTTGACCAGGGATTCCGCCAAAGCGCGGGCCGGTTTTTTATCCACAAAGGGACCCTTGTGGTTCCGGTAGGATTTCAGGAGCATGTTATCCACCATGCCCATGGAAGCCACCAGCCCCATCCCCAGCCGATCCTCCGGCACAAAACTCATACTGATGCCCAGATCAATAATTTCCGCCGGTGACTTGCCGATAATATTTTCCTTCTTGTAAAGAATAGCGCCTGTTTTGACCTTCAGAAGCCCGGCAATAGCCTCACACAATTCCTTCTGTCCGCTGCCAGCCACGCCGGCCACTCCCAAAATCTCGCCGGTTTTGATCTCAAAGCTGACATCGTCCAGGCCCCGGGTACCGTCGGGACGGTCTACCGTCAGATCCACTACCTTCAGCAGCGTTTCCCGGTTTTCCGTGACGGGCCGGTCAATCTCCAGGGAAACCGGCATTCCTACCATCAGCTCGGTCAGTTTCTTTTCATTGGTCTCCGCAGTGGCAACCGTATCTACACTTTTGCCCTTACGCAGAATGGTAACCCGGTCGCTGATCGCCATCACCTCATTCAGCTTATGGGTGATAATGATAATAGCACAGCCCTGTTCCTTCATCCGGCGCAGGATTTCAAACAGCTTTTCGGTCTCCTGGGGAGTCAGGACAGCGGTAGGTTCATCCAGAATCAGGATCTGCGCGCCCCGGTACAGCACCTTCAGGATCTCTACCGTCTGCTTTTCGCTTACCGACATATCGTAAACCTTTTTTTCCGGGTCAATTTGCAGCCCAAAAGATTCACTGATCTGCTGGATACGCTGTTTCAGTTTCCGGGGGTTGCTGTATTTTTCCCGGACGCCCAGGACGATGTTGTCCATGGCGCTGAAAACCTCCACCAGCTTGAAATGCTGATGGATCATGCCGATGCCCAATGCCATGGCGTCACTGGGGGAATTGATCACCACCTCCTGGCCGCCGATGATGGTCGTGCCCTCATCGGGATGGTAAATGCCGGACAGCATGTTCATCAGGGTCGTCTTGCCGGAACCGTTTTCCCCAAGCAAAGCCAGTATTTCACCGTATTTTACCGACAGGTCGATGCGGTCGTTAGCCACCACCGTCCCGAACGATTTGGTGATCCCGCAGCACTCAATAGCATAGTCTTCCCTGTTGGGGATCTTGTTTTCATCGGACATTCCATCACCTCAAAATTGTTGGACGGCCATGCCGTCAGGCCTGAAAACGACAGAAAGGGCATCGGTCAACAATGCCCTTTCTGCTCCTCAATTTTCAGAGGATTTATTTTACCTCAACATTCTTGAAATACCAATTGATATTACCGGTAATGGTGGCATCATCCAGGGTTTTGCCCTCTTCACCAACCGTTGTCCCCTCGTTGGTCTCGATCACGCCATCAAACACATTGAAGGTGCCGTCCAATATTTTCTGCTTGGCTTCCTCCACCTTTTCCGCAGTGCCGGGAGCGCAGAAGTCTGCCAGTTCGGAAATCTTGACCAGGCCTTCCTTCATACCGCCGTAGTAGATATCGGTATTCCAGGTACCTGCAATGGCGCGCTCCACCGCATCGGTGTAATACACGCCCCAATCCCACATGACCGAGGTCAGGGTAGCGTTCTCAGCGTCCTTGGACATGTCGGAATTGTAGCCTATGCCCCATTTGCCGGCTTTTTCAGCAGCCGTCTGGGGGTTCGGTGTATCACAGTGCTGGGCGATCACGTCACAGCCGTCCGCCAGCAGGGCTTCCGCCGCGGCGTTTTCCTGCTCAGGGGCAAACCAGCTGTTGGTAACCTTCACATAGACCTTGGCATCGGGATTAACCAAATATACGCCCATAGCGAACGCGTCGATGCCGCCGGTAACCTCGGCGTTCTCTTTACCCATGGCAGCCACATAGCCGATCTTATTGGATTCCGTTTTCATACCGGCCACAATACCGCTGAGATACCGGGCCTGGTAAATCCGGCCGAAATAGTTGCTAAAGTTGGTATCGTTTTTCATATAACCGGTGCCATGGCAGAAGATCACATTGGGATATTCGTCCGCCAGGGCGGCCATGGTCTCCATATACCCCCAGCTGGTGCCGAAAATGATATTGCAGCCTTCCTCGATGCATTCCAGAATAGCGTTTTCAATAGCGGTGGGATTGGTGTCCTGCACATTGTTCTTGCGGACAATCTGGCTGTCCTCCAGCTGGCACTCCCTCTGCATAGTCTGGATACCCAGGTCATGGGTATAGGTATAGCCGGAACCTTCAGCGGGATCCGAGATATGGATAACGCCCACCTTTACCTTCTCCCTAGGGATAGCCGGCATGGTTCCCTTGTTCTCGCTGTCTCCGGTCACATTGCTGGTATAGCCATCCTTGGAGGTGGTTTCTCCCGGCGTGTTGCCGCATCCGGCAACCGTCAGGATCATGGCGGCACAGAGTACCAGCGCCAGGACCTTGCCAAATTTCTTCATTCTTCAACCATTCCTTTCCTCTTTTGAAACGCGGGAAAACCGTTTATTCTGCCTGCGGGACAGGCGGCGGTTTGCCCTCGTCTGACCGGGCGTCAAACCCGGGCTTCTCTATCTCCAGGCGGACTTCCGCCTTTAGACGCGCTTATAAACAGCTTGGGATACCGGGATGGAAAATCCGCCGGAAAGGGATTCCCCACCTTTCCGTGATCATGAATGGCGGAACACAATCTTCCCGTCTTCATCCATGGACTCGATAATCGCCAGGGATTCCACTCGAACACCGGCATCCCGTACCAGCTTTCCGCCGGCCTGGAAGCCCTTTTCCACGGCAATACCCGCACCCACCAGGGTCGCTCCCGCGTCCTTTACCAATTGGCTCAGGCCCAGCAAGGCGCTGCCGTTGGCCAGGAAATCATCGATAATCAGTATCCGATCCTCGGGGCGGAGGAATTCCTTAGCCACAATAATGTCATACACACGGCCATGGGTAAAAGATTCAACCTTGCTGGTGTATACCTCACCGGCGATATTTTTGGTCTGGTTCTTTTTAGCGAATACCACCGGCACCTGAAAATACTGCGCGGTGATACAGGCGATACCGATCCCGGAGGCCTCAATGGTCAGGATTTTGGTCACGTGATCGGCGGCGAACAGGCGGTGAAATTCTTTTCCTATCTCCCCAAACAAGGCAATGTCCATCTGATGGTTCAGAAAACTGTCCACCTTCAGCACATTGCCCGCTTTGACTTTTCCATCTTTGATTATCCGTTCCTCCAGGAGCCGCATGGAAAACCTTCTTTCCCTTTTCACTTTCATTCGACTGGATTCGACAAATTATGAATGAAAAATGAACTGATAGAAATATTTTACTCTATCTTTCCCTATAATGCAACACAGGAACTTTCATCAAATAATTTATAAAAATTCGTCATAATTTGTTTATAAACACAATTTTCTGTCGGATACGCCCGTAAAAGCCTTCCATTGGCCAGGCGGTACAGTATTCCGGCACCGCTCACCCAAAGACAGGTCAGTTCTGCTCATCCAAGGTCAGTTCAAAGGCAGGCAGGAACTCTTCCAGAAAGCAGTCGGCGGCCGGAATGTGCATCTGGCGGATAGACTCCTCGGTGGCCCGGCGGGCCTGCTGGAATTCCCGGTTTCCTTGCTTCAGCTCTTCCACGCATTTGATTAGGGCGGAAAGTTTATCCGCCGCCTTGACCAGCCGGTATTCTTCGGGATACCCTGTTTCAGCCTCCTGGGGCAGCAGCAGACCTTGGTAGTCCTGGCGCAGGTCGTCCGGCAGCATACTCAACAATTTATTAGCCGATACCGATTCCACCTGCCGGTAGGCATCCCGGATGGCCGGATTGTAATACTTTACAGGCGTGGGGAGATCACCGGTAAAAATCTCCGGCGCGTCATGGTAAAGCGCCAGCAGCACGCATCTTCCTTCATCCACCCGGCCGCCAAACCTCCGGTTGGTCAGCACCGCCAGCCCGTGAGCCAGCACCGCTACATCCTGGGAATGCTCGCAGATATTTTCCTGGCGGGTATTGCGCATCAACGCCCAGCGGGTAATATATTTCATGCGGGATAGGATGGCGAAAAAGTTCCAGCCCATGGTTCCTTCTCCTTTATCGTTACAATTAACTTTTATTATACCGCTTCCAACCGGAAATTTCAAATCTTTCCCCCTTCCCTCTTTCCATTTTTCGCCGGATTTGGTATACTGCGTATATATGCTACGGTTTACGCAGCGTCCCGGCTGCTTTTAAGCTTTTCACAGGAAAGGGTGAGGAAACCTCCATGCAAACCATATCCGAGGAACGGCGCCGGGCGGTACAGCTGTTGGGCGGCATCCTGCTTTTTGCCCTGCTGTCCCGCATCTCGGTAGGACTGTTGTATTACAGTACCTTTGATATCGAATGGTACCGAACCTGGGCTCTGGATCTTCAGAACGGCTTTTTCGACTGTTACGCCCGCCTGACGGAGGGAAAATATCAGCTGGATTATCCCCCTGCTTACCTGTTCCTTTTATATCTTCTGGGAAGGCTCTATCAACTCCTGGGGCTGCAGGATTACGTCATGTATGACATGATCGCCATGAAAGCCTATCCCATCCTGTTCGATGTGCTGACAGCGGGCCTGTTGTACTTTGTCTGCCGTAGGGAAAGTGAAAAGCTGGGGGTGCTGGCCGCCGCCTTGTGGGCCCTGAACCCCTCCTCCTTCTTCAACTGCTCCAATTGGGGACAGACCGACTGCATCATGCTCTTTCTGCTGGTTGTCGCCTTTTACCAGGCGGAACGGCGGCGTCCCTTCACCGCTTCCATCCTGTTCGCCGTTGCCTGCCTGACCAAGATGCAGACCCTCTATTTTACGCCGGTACTGTTCCTATTCCTTCTGCGGCGCTACCGGCTGCCCAAAACCATGGCATGTGTGGGAGCGGCTTTCGCCACCGGGATAACAGCATTTATTCCTTTTATCATCGGCGGCTGGGGCCTCCAGGGCTGGGAAAGCCTGCTGACCCCCTTCCGTGTCTATCTGGGCGGCCTGGGGAAATATCCCTACGCAGCCCTAAATACTTATAATATCTACGGAATCTTCAACCTGAACTGGGTATGGGACGGCCTGTCCATTATCGGAGGAACCGTGGACCCTAAGCAGGGCTTCGCTGTCGGAGGATTTACCCTGCAGCACCTCAGTCTGCTGCTCACCATGGGCTCCCTGGCGCTGCTGTGCTGGGTCATGCTGAAGGGACGGCGGAAACATAGCCTCTGGCTTGGCGGCTACCTGTTCATGCAATGCATCTTCATGCTGACCACCCGCATGCACGAACGATACGAAATCGCCGTACTGCCCTTTGCTCTGCTGCTGTTTCTGCGGCTGCGGGACTTCCGGTGGCTGTGGCAGTACATCCTATTGTCCGCCGTCACCTTTATCAACCAGTTCATGCTGCTGGTCCGCAACAACACCGTCAACGACCCTGGCGCACCCTGGTCCGCCATCTTTGAGCCGGTACAAGCCGTCATGTCGGGACTGAACCTGCTGTTGTTCCTGTGGGGATTGTGGCTGACCTGGCGGACCGCCTTCCCATCGGCCCTTCCCCATCGCAAGACCGATGTCAAGGGCTCGGAGCCCCAGGAAGCCCCTTCATCCCCAGGAGAGGTATCCGCCCAATGACCCAGGAGGCATGCCACCCGGCAGCCGCCCGCTACCTTATGGCCTTCGGGCCTAAAACCATCAGGCTTGTGTGAAAGGCTGGCGATAAACCTATGGAAACCGCGTATCCTTCCTTACAGCGTCCTAAGGGGCGGGGAGCTATGTCCTTTTGGCTGGCGATGATCGTAGCCGCCCTGCTGTTCCTCCCCTTTGTGGTCTATGACCACGGCTATTTCTTCTATTACGGGGACTTCAACGTTCAACAGATCCCTTTTTACCAAATGGCCCACGACTGTGTCCGTTCCGGCAACATTTTCTGGAACTGGAACACTGACCTGGGCGCCAATTTCATTGGCTCCTATTCGTTTTATGTCTTGGGAAGCCCCTTTTTCTGGCTGACCCTGCCTTTCCCCAGCGAAGCGGTCCCTTATCTGATGGCTCCGCTGCTGGTTCTCAAGTTTGCCTGTGCCTCCGCGGCGGCTTACGCCTTTCTGCGCCGGTTTGTCCGGCCCAATCTGGCCCTGTTGGGCGGCCTGCTGTACGCTTTCTCCGGTTTTTCCTTGTATAACATCTTCTTCAACCACTTCCATGAGGCCATTGTCTATTTTCCCCTGATGCTGCTGGGGCTGGAGTGGTACATGAAGGATGATCGGCGGGGCCTGTTCGCGGTAACGGTGTTCCTCAGTGCCCTGAACAACTACTATTTCTTTATCGGCCAGGTGTTTTTCATCCTCATCTATTGGTTTGTCCGCCTGGCGTCCGGGGAATGGAAGCTGACCTTCACCAAATTTTTTTGGCTCTTCTTCGAGGCTGTTATCGGTACCGCGGCGGCAGCGGTTTTCCTGCTGCCCTCCTTCTACGCGGTAACTCAAAACCCTCGCACAGAAAATATCCTGGCCGGCTGGAATATGCTGCTGTACAACAAGCCCCAACGGCTGCTGGATGTGCTCCACTCCTTCTTCTTCCCCCAGGATATCCCGGCCCGGGAAAATTTCTTCCCGGACTCGGACAACAAATGGGCCTCCATGTCCGCCTGGCTGCCCCTGTTCGGCTGTTCCGGCGTTATCGCCTACTTCCAATCCCGCAAACACAGCGATTGGCTTCACCGGATGCTGATCATCTGCTTCTTCTGCGCGGTCATCCCCGGGCTCAACGCCATGTTCCAACTGTTTAACAGTATGTATTATGCCCGCTGGTACTACATGATGGTTCTGATCCTGGTACTGGCCACGGTGAAATGCTTTGAGGAGGCTGACCAGGTACCGGTTAACTGGAAACGGGCTTTCGGATGGACCTTTGGCTGTACCGCCTTTTTTGCCCTGACCATCGGCCTGCTGCCCAAAAGCTGGACGCCGGACGAGGAAACCGGCCGCATTGAGCTGGGGCTGATGAAACTGCCCGGCCGGTTCTGGCTGTTTGTGGGCATCGCGGTTATCTGCCTGGCTTTAGCCTGTTTGCTGGTACTGCTGTTCCGCCATGAACGGCGGCTGTTCCCTTCATGGAGCGTAGCCACCACCTGCTGCGTTATTCTGTTAGTTGGCTGGTACCTGGTTGGGCTTGGCAAGGCTAACAGCAATTTCCTGTCCAAATTCATGCGGGAAAATGCCCTCAATACCTCTATCCAGCTGCCGGATGACGGACAGTTCTACCGGGTGGATTTCAATGAGGGTATGGACAATTTGGGGATGTTTTGGCATATGCCTACTATCCAGGCCTTCCACAGCGTAGTCCCCGGCTCCATCATGGATTTTTATTCCACCATTGGGGTGGACCGGTCGGTAGCCTCCCGGCCTGATAACAGCCACTATGCCCTGCGGGGATTGACCTCGGTGCGCTGGCTGTTTGACTATGATAATACCGAAGGCCTCCAGGGAGGCAAAGACCCGGAAAAAAATGCTGATAAATTTTTTATCAACAGCAAAACCGGCGCCACAAAAATGCCCGGGTGGGAATATTACGATACCCAAAACGGCTTCCAAATCTTTGAAAATAAATACTATGTCCCCATGGGGTTTACCTATGACGCTATTTTGTCCCGAACAGACTATGACAGCAAAACCAATCTGAGCCGGGAACTGTCCCTAATGAAGGCCCTGGTAGTGGAAGATAAGGACCTGGCGGTTTTTGAAGCCCTGCTCCCCCATCTCGATGAAGCAAATGCCCGATATGATAAAAACGCCTATTTTGAGGATTGTCTGGCCCGCAGGGCTTCCGCAGCCTCGTCTTTCTCCTATGACAACCAGGGCTTCACCGCTGTCTTTGACCTGGAAAAAAGCGCTCCGGTCTTCTTCAGTGTCCCTTATGAAAAAGGCTGGACCGCCACCGTTAACGGCCAACCCGCCCAGATATATCAAGTGAATGTGGGGTTCATGGCGGTCATCTGCCTCGCAGGCCAGGAGGTTACTATCCGCTTTAACTATATGACGCCCGGCCTGCCTTTGGGTGGTATCATTACCCTGGCCTCTCTCCTTCTCCTGTCGCTGTACATCCTGTGCATGCGGATATGGTACAAAAAACGGCATCCTCGGCCCTCCGCCGTCTATTTGCCCGGAACGGATGAAGATCTGCCTCTCCTGCCAGACACAGAGGATATCGTTTTACCTCCAAACAGTCCCGCCGGATCAGTTCCCGGCGAGCCGCCGAAAACAGAGGCCCAACCATCCCCCAACCAGCCCCTGGATGGGGAAGCTGACGGCTTCGATCTTTATGGGCTCTATCCGGACGCACCCTGCCCTCCGGACGGTGACAGGGATATCTCCAGACCGGATGATCCCTGAGAACCAGCGTTTTCTCCGCAATCCGCTTTTGCATCATAGAAAGGATCCTTCAATTCTTCGGCCAGAACGCCCTGGCCAAACGGGCCTTACCTCTCCACCGTATGGGGTTTCGGCAGGTTTTCCGCCACAAAATTTTCGCCTGCCTTTTTAACACAAGGCAACGCCGGTAAGCGCCCGCGGGACGGGAAACAACGAGAAGGGATTGGCGCCGCAGTCAAAACCGGCAGCCGCGAGTGCGGTGTACGGCGTTTTTGGGCACTTAAGGGCAGTTGGGGCCGAAGGCCGGCGCTCTCGCCGCGTCCCGCAGGGCGTGAAATACTTTAAGAGACTACCGGCAATTCTGTTTTCCAGCAAACTGAAAAGCCTGAACGCTCGGCGTTCAGGCTTTTTTTGTGCTCTCATCTATCGTTCCGGCATCCTCTGCTCACTGCCGTCACATCATTTCTTTTTTATGCAGAATCAAGGCAACCACCGCCATTATGACCCCGGCCAGCAGGATAGGAAACCAGAAAAACTGGGACAGGGGCAACCCATCCACATTCATACCGTAAAATCCGGCGATAATATTGGGGATGGAAATCACGATGGTTACGGAGGCCAGTACTTTCATGACAATATTCAGGTTATTGGAAATCACGGAGGCAAAGGCATCCATGGTACCGGAGAGAATATTCAAATAAATGCTGGACATCTCAATAGACTGTTTAATCTCAATCAGCACATCCTCCAAAAGGTCCTGATCCTCCTCATACAGCTTGAGATACCGGCCCCGCATCAGTTTCTCCAATGTAGTTTCATCGGCCTTCAGGGAGGTGGAAAAATAGACCAAGGACTTCTGTACGTCCAGAAGCTGGATAAGCTCCTTGTTCTTCATGGATTTCCGCAGCTGCTTTTCCAGGGAGCTGGACAGCTTGTCAATCTGTTTGAGGAAGGTGAGGTAACGGGAGGCTACTCTCAGGGTAAGATGCAGCACAAACTGGGTTTTCAGATGGGTCTGCACCCCCTTCACAACCCCCTCGGCGAATTCCGACAGGATAGCGTTCTCCCGCAAGGACACCGTAATGACGCAGGCGGCGGTTACCAGGATCCCTACCGGCAGGGTGTAATAGGACACGTCCTCCTCGTTCCGCTCCGCCACCGGCGTATCGATGATAATGAGGGTAACCCCCTCTTCCGTCTCAATACGGGAGGATTCCTCCTCATCCAACGCCGCGCGCAGAAAATCAGGTTCCAAAGAAAACTGCTGAATCAAGCCGTTGATTTCCCGCTCATCGGGATTGATCACGTTGATCCAACAGCCATCCTCATACTCATCAATGACATGGATACGGTCATTAATTGTTTTATAATACTGGATCATTGGCATTTGTCCCCCTTCCAGGGACGCGGCGAATAACCCACTGACCAATATAGCTTAAGCGGCCGGGTGCGTCCCATGGTTGTATTTATTCTGTAAACTTCGACTGCCAGGGTCAGGACTCACCCTGCCCACCTCCTTATGCCCGCAATTGCCCGTTGAAGGGATCCCGCCAGCGGACCTATCCCGCTTACCGAAAACCATCCAACGCATTTCCAGTGGTTATTATATCACAATACGCGGAGATTGCAAGCGGTAAATAAGGATATTCCGCCAAAACCGCCTGAAAAGGTCTAAAACACCTGAATTCCGTCCAAAACGCCTGGATTTATAGGGGAGTTGGCAAAATTCCCATCTCATGGTATGATCAAATGGAAAGGAGGATGCCTCATGATCCCTCGTTCTCTCCGCTCCGACGGCCTGTCCGCCAACACACTGAAAGGCCTTGCCGTAACGGTTATGTTGATGGACCATACCGCTTGGGCATTCTTTCCAAAAGAATCCGTTATGGGCCTACTTTGGCATATTCCCGGGCGCATTGCCCTTCCGGTACTCTGCTTCTTCATTGCCGAAGGGTATGCCCATACCTGTAATGTCAAGCGTTATGCTCTGCGTTTGCTGGCTTTCGCCCTGATATCCTATCTTCCCTTCCTCTACTTCAACACCGGTCAGCTTCCCGGCCCTTCCACCTGGTACAGGTGGAACATCCTTTTCTCTCTTTTAGCCGGCCTCCTGGCTCTTTGGATACAGGACACAGTCTCCCACCCCTGGATGCGGTACCTTATTACCGGCTTCCTGTTTCTCTTTACCCTTCCCGGAGACTGGAACGGCTTTCCGGTGATGTTTATTCTGGCTTTCGGCCTGGGACGCCCCAGCCTACGAGACGGGCTTCATCGCTATTCCCTGGCGGCCGGTTTGGCTGTATTGGCCTATTCTATGCCCTATATCCTATACCTATTCACCCTGACAGGAACCCATCTGCCTTTTTTGTTCACTTCCCATCTGCTGCCCCTTTCCCCGTCAATTTGGGATTTCCCGCTGAATGCCGGAATCCAGGCAGGCTTATTCCTGGCTCTGCCCCTGCTGCGGTGCTACAACGGCCATCGATACCGTAGCCGAACCATCCAATGGGCCTTCTACCTATTCTACCCTTTGCATCTGCTTGTTCTGGGCTGGCTACGTTGGGCTTTGTAACTTGCCTCTCATATAAAATCCTATATATAAAACCGGATACCTTTCGGCATCCGGTTCAGGTTATACAGCAATCACACATCATTAAAATTAACTTGACAAAAAAGTTTTGGCCCGTCTTTTTCAAAAGGCAACGTCTCGGAGCGCCCACAGGACTGGAAACAGCGACAGAGATTGGCGCCCCGCCGGTCATCCCCCGAGCGCGGCGCAAGTCGGTTTTGGGCACCGCCAGGGGAGAGTACAGGGGCAGTATTCCTAATCATGCCACCGGTCAAGCCGGTGGGATGAATGAGCTCTAAAAGGATATATTACCGGTAAGCCTCTCTTAAGAAGCACCGAAATTTACTCCACTTGCATCACTGGCTCCGCAGCCCGTAAACAGGCGGTTTGCTGTCCTAACGAAAGCTTTCCTATTTTCAGGGATTGCTGTTAGCAACTCGCTTCGTTCCATGCTTGAAGCTAAAACTGTTACGGGGTACCTCCACCAGCAGAGCCGGTTGTTTCTAAAATAATCACAACCACCCGTCAAACGGGTGGTTTGCA
>CALWMQ010000172.1 GCA_944382025.1 uncultured Clostridia bacterium
GCTTTTTTCTCCTGTCCGTACAATATGGAGCAGTTCAGTTTTTTGGTTCGGGGATTTTCATATCTAATAAAAACTTGGTTTCAGTACTGTCTTCTCCATATGTGTTAGCCATGACTGGCTTTTATCCATGCAACACCGGTTTAAAAGGAAGTCACTATCCATACAGCAACATGCGACTTTTTATACTGTGGTATCCGGTATCCACAGATAGCGCTTCATATTCACACAGCCGCTTTTTTCAAAAAGTACCCCTTCCAATTCCAACAGCTGCCGCTGTTCCACCCAGCCCGGAGCCAAGCGCCCTCGACTATCCACCACCCTATGACACGGTATCCCCCTATCCGGACAATACCGTAAAGCTCGGCCTACCAGGCGGGAATATCTAGGCGCATGCAGCATCCATGCCAACTGGCCATAGGAAGCGACTCGGCCCGCTGGGATACGGCATACCAGATCATAAACCGATTGATAGAATATCCCTGTATCCATTACACATCATTCCGGGTCAAATCCGCAAATGTTTCAGCCTTTACCACTACCCGGGAAGTATCCCCTTTCACCATTACCACAGCAGGCCGCGGCAGACGGTTGTAATTTGAGGACATGGAATAATTATAGGCCCCGGTGGCCAATACCGCCAGAATATCCCCCGGCTCGCAAAACTGCAAAGGGGTATCCTCCTGCAGCAGATCGCCGCTTTCACAACAGCGCCCCGCTATAGTTACCACCTGGTCGGCAGGCTGATCCGCTTTATTGGCAATCAGCGCCGTATAGGCGGATTGGTATAAAATATAACGGGGGTTGTCCGGCATACCACCATCCACGCTGACATAGGTACGCACATCGGGAATCTCTTTGACCCCTCCTACAGTGTACAGGGTGATCCCGGCAGTCCCTACCACTGACCGTCCCGGCTCGATAACAATGTAGGGGAATGGAAAATCAAGTTCCTCCGCCTTTTTCTTAGCGGCCCCCGCCACGAGCCGCATATAATCGCCGTAGGCTTTCGGATGGTCGGACGCGGTATATCGGATACCAAAACCGCCTCCCAAATTCAGTTCCGGCAGGGTAATACCGGTTTCCTGACGGATTTCATCCATAAAAGTCAGCATAACCTCCGCAGCATGGATAAACGGCTGCTCATCAAATATCTGGGATCCAATATGGCAATGGAGGCCGCGCAAGGTAATGTTATCCGCCTTTACAGCCTTCTTCACGGCCGCCATAGCGTCCCCTGTCTGCAGGGTAAACCCGAATTTGGAATCAATCTGGCCCGTACGAATAAAGCTGTGGGTATGGGCGTCAATCCCCGGGGTAATCCGCAGATAAACAGCGGCTGTTTTCCCCATTTCCCGGGCAATATTGGAGAGTTGTTCCAGCTCATAGAGGTTATCCACTACGATACGGCCTACTCCATACTCCAACGCCATGCGCAGATCCCCATTGGTCTTATTGTTCCCGTGAAAATAAACCCGTTCCATTGGGAATCCCGCCTGACCCGCGGTGTAAAGTTCTCCGCCAGACACCACATCGGCACCGCATCCTTCTTGCGCTACAATACGGTACATCTCTTTAAAGCTGCATGCCTTGCTGGCATAAGCTACCATACCGCCATTTTCATAATTCTCATCAATGGAACGCTTATACTCCCGTAACGCCTGCCGGATGGATGGCTCGTCCATCACATACAGCGGTGTTCCATAGGTATGGGCTAATTCCACCGTGTCACAGCCGCCTATGGACAGGTGGCCTTTGTCATTCACGTTAAGGCAATCTGATACAAACATGGGCTATCATCCTTTCCGGCGGCACCTATGAAACACTCCGCCTGCCAAGTGTGCTGACATACTGGTGCTTAATCTTGCGTTACGGCATCCAGAATTTTCCGAAGTTCTTCTACGCCTTCCCCATTGACAGCTGAAAAAGTAATCAACTTTACACCTTCATAATCCGCTAGTTCTTCTTCCAGCGCAGCCAGGCGTCTGGCCCGCTCTGTTTTATTCAGCTTATCCGCCTTGGTCAGCACGATAAGGAACGGGATCTCCCGATCCACCATATATTCCAGCATCATATAATCGTCTGCGGAGGGGGGATGCCGCATATCCACCAGCTGGACCACCAGCCGTAAATCCCGGTCAGCCTCAAAATACCCTTCGATCATTTCCCCCCACCGCTTTTTCTCGCCAGCCGATACCTTAGCATAGCCGTAACCGGGCAGATCCACCAGTCGGAGGGTATCCAACCTGTAAAAATTCACGGTAGCGGTTTTTCCCGGAGTAGCGCTGGTTCGAGCCAGCGCTTTCCGGTTGACCAACTTGTTAATCAAAGAGGACTTCCCCACGTTGGAACGGCCGGAAAATGCGATCTCCGGCAAGGTGGACGGGATCAGTTGGCTGCTGACCCCCGCGGAGCTTTCAAACCGGGCAGTCTCGATCTTCATAAGGGCATCCGGCCCCTTTCTTTCTCGTTTACTGGGGAACCGCCGGTGCCGGTTTCCCCTGCCCAGCAGACAAAACCGGCCGTTCAGCGGCCGTCATCCCTGAGGGTGTCTCTTCTGGCAATACGCCAGACTCCGGCATCCGTACCAATGCGGTATGGATCACCGTATCCAGATGGTCAGCGGTGACAAAATGGATATGCTGCTTTACCACATCGTCCACCTCGCTGAGATCCGGCTCATTTTCGGCGGGAATCACCACCGTCTTCATATGGTGGGTATAGGCCGCCATGGTTTTTTCCCGCAGTCCGCCAATCGGCAGCACACGGCCTCGCAGGGAGATTTCACCGGTCATAGCCACATCCCCTCTCACCGGAATGCCGGTCAGGGCGGAAATCATAGCGGTAGCCATGGTCACTCCTGCTGAAGGGCCGTCTTTAGGCACTGCCCCCTCAGGAACATGGATATGGATATCCTTGGTCTTATAAAAATCCTTGTCTATATGCCACTGGGCAGCACGGGACCGGACAAAGCTGATCGCCGTACGGGCGGATTCCTTCATCACGTCCCCCAGAGAGCCGGTCAGCTCGATTTTTCCGTTTCCCTCCAGAATTGCTACCTCCACCGGCATGGTTTCCCCGCCGACAGATGTCCAGGCCAGTCCGTTCACCACGCCTACCTCATCCCGGCGCTGTTCGACGTCTTCCTTAAAACGGCGAGGCCCCAGAAATTCCTGCAGGCTTTCAGGAGATACCCTCACCGCCTTTTTCTCCCCGGAGACAATCAGCTTGGCGGCTTTGCGGCAAATACGGCCAACAGCCCGTTCCAGGCTGCGCACCC
>CALWMQ010000173.1 GCA_944382025.1 uncultured Clostridia bacterium
GGTGAGCCGCTGCTTATTCCTCAATCTCCGGCAGGCGGCGGATCCGGGGATCAGTGAAGATATCATATTCATCGTAACTCCGCGTGCTGAATTCCGATATGACCGCCCCGGAACTGCCCGCCTGGAACCAGTGTTTGGTATCGGGGGAGATGGTGTATTGTTCCCCTGGGTGAAGGACAATCTCATGCCATACGGTATAATAGGGTTCACTGCCTTGAGGCGGGATGGCATGAGGCGTGGGAGAAGCAGGACCCGGCACATAGAGGTATACTTCTCCGTAGCGGCAGCGGAAGGTCTCCTCCTTCCCCTCATATCCGGCAAAGGGAGCATGGCGGTGCTCCGGGCAGGTTTGGCCGGGAAAGAGAACCAGTTCTTTGGCACAGCAGCGCTGGGTATTGACGTAAGTAACCAATTCCAGGCCAGTGGTTTCCAGTTCCCCAAGCCCGAAATCCGCTACTTCTATCTGTTCTTTTTCCTGTTGGGTCAGAGCAATAGCCGCTTTGCCGAGAAAGGACAAAGCTCGCTCCCTAGCAGCCAGACAGATATCCTTTTTCATGGTTCCGGCTCCTTTCTAACCACAGTTGTGGGTATCCATAAAGTTCAGGATGTCACGGAGGGGTTTAATCCCGGTGGAAGCGCCCACGGCGGTAATACAATGGGTTCCCACGGCATTGGCCAGCCGCCCGCACCGGGTATAGTCCCATCCCTGGGCCATACCGGCCAAAAATCCCGCGCAGAAGGCATCACCCGCACCGGTAGTGTCTACCGGTTTAATGGAACGGTAAGTCGGAAGTACCGTTTTTGAGCCGTTTTCGGGGCACAGCAGAGCGCCGTCCTTGCCCAGCTTAACAATCACGTTTCTGGGCCCCATAGCCAGGAGCCTGTCAGCGATATCATAGGGATCCGATGTGCCGGTGAGCTTAGCGGCTTCATCCACGCTGGGCATAAACCAGTCCAGGTACGGCAGTGCCGCCTTGATTTTGGGAAGCCAGACATCATCGAAATCCCAAGCGGTATCCATAGCGGTGATTTTTCCCCGGGAACGGGCATCCTGAAGGAAGCGGGCACAGGGTTCCCCGTCAAAGCTGCTAAGAAGCATAGCGCCCGCCACAAAGACAATCCCACATTTCTCCAGCAGGGATACGGGGATATCCTCCAGGCGGAATTCAGCCGTAGAACCCGGCTGATAGAGAAAACTCCGTTCACCCTGGGAGTTGACACACACTACCGAAGTGGTGGTATCAGTTTTGGGATCTCGACAGATTCCCTGGGAATGGACACCGGCCTCAGCCATGGTATCGTATACAAAACGCCCATACAGGTCGTCTCCAACCTTGCAGCATAGGAATACGGGAATGCCCAGTTTTGCTAGATCCAGAGCCGCGTTGGCCGCGCATCCTCCGACATGGAGGGAGACCGATTTCACCGCCCGGAGCGTGCCGGGAGGAGGGATGCTGTCCGCCGGGGTAATAATCACATCGGTAGTGACACTGCCGATACAGAGGATTTTTGTCATTCCGCGATAGCTCCTTTCTATAACAGGTTTCCGCTGGCTGAAGGGAAACCGTTGTTTACAAAACCAGTATACCGGACTATAATAGTAAAGTCAATATACTAATTTGACCTTTTCTTCCCACAATATTGTACAGGGAGACAGATTGTCAAATGATAGGATTGCCTGTACAATAAAGAGGGATAGGGAAGCGAAAGGAGAAGGGGCATGCATCAGAGACACGGCGTTAACCGGGATCGGATGAAGAGCCGGAACCGGGGATTGGTACTGCAGATGATCTGCACATCCCCGCACATATCCCGGTCAGATATTACCAAACAGGTAGGGCTGACCAAAATGGCGGTAACCAATATTGTGGGAGAGCTGATCCAGGAGGGATATATCCGGGAAACAGCGGTTTTGGATACCGCTTTGGTTGGCCGGAATCCTGTTTTGTTGGATCTTGCCCCATCTTCTCCTGTGCTGGTAGGAGTGTACCTGTCCCGGGAAGACCTGACAGTCATTGTGACTGACCTCAAACTCCGGACGATGTACAAACAGCGCCAGCCTCTTTGGCAGGAAACCGGGGAGTCAATCACCCAAAAGTTATATTGCCTGGTTGACCAGGCTTTGGAAGCGGCTGGGACCCGGCCGATTTTGGGGATCGGGATATCGGCTATAGGGCCTCTTGACCGGCAGGCTGGGATGCTCCTGGGGCCTACCGAGTTTTTCGGCATCCATGAATATCCCATAGGGCCGCTCCTAAGGCAGCGGTATGGGATCCCGACTTATGTGGATAATGATATGAACGCGGCGGCTCTGGGTGAAAAATTGTTCGGCCAGGGAAAAACCATGGACAATTTCCTGTATGTAGGAATAACCCATGGTATCGGTGCGGGAATTATAACCAATGGGCGCCTGTATCAGGACGGCAGTGGGTTTGCCGGGGAATTGGGGCATACCAGTATTTGTTATAATGGGCCGTTATGCAGCTGCGGCAACCGGGGCTGCCTGGAGGTATACGCTACCATGCCGGTGATTCTGGGGGCGTTGAAGAAAGCGGCAGGCCGCCCGGTAGCCTGCGAGGAATTTCAGGTATTGGCGGATGACCCCGCTTGTATCCCTGTTTTTGAGGAAATCTCCGATCGCCTAGGGGTAGCGCTTGTCAATGTGGCCAACTTGCTGGATCCTCAATGTATTTTGCTGGGGCATCAGGGGGTATACTGGCCACGCCGGTATATGGAACGTCTGGAACGCTTTGTAAACAATGGTATATTAGCCCGTGGTCATCGGGCTATTCGGGTTGAGCCTGCGGCCTTTGGCATTGACGCGCCCTTGATGGGAAGTGCCTGCCTGGTAGCGTCGGAACTGTTTGAAGGACGGCTTTCTCAGGATGCGGTGTAACCGTTTGTTTGATGAAAACAAGGGAAATCCA
>CALWMQ010000174.1 GCA_944382025.1 uncultured Clostridia bacterium
GTTTGTTTATTATAACACGTCGATAACGATAGTCCATAAAGAAACGGGTATGAATTCTTAAGATGGCCTTAAGTTTTTCAAATGGTCATATGCGGCGGTATACAGTTGAGAAACAGGAAACAGCCGACTGGGAGAGTATCCCGCACCACCTGAAGTTGCATATTTCTGATCTATCCCGCTTATAAAAAAGAGGAGAGCAAGCAGAAAGGCGTAAATAGTTATACCGATTGCCAGGCAAAGAAGGAAGAGCAAAGGGATTATAGGCATTGTGTATGGCGGTAATATGTGGTAAAATCGTGTATATAAGGGTAAAATAGGGGGTTGATGGGTGTGCGGCTGCGGAAATGCGCCGCGGAACCCACGTGGGTAAAGTACGCCTGTCATAAGGATGTATCCCGGCAACATACGCACGGCAGTTGCAGGGTATACTGGTAAGGAACAGATGCGCAGTGCCGTTACGGCCAGCGCTTTATAGAAAAATGAAGGTGCAGCAAGGAGAAAATTCATGCCCAGTATCAAAAGTAAATTGCTCAGGGGTACCATGAAAAGCGTTAAGCCTATTCTGACAGGCCTGAATATACCCGGCCAGCGCAGAGGGATGGATATGCTCCGGTATATTCATCCCCATCCTAAAACGGTGGAACGCAAGCCGGTGGAAGAGGGATTTCCTCTGAAGGGGGAATGGGCCCTGCCTCAGGATATGCTGGCGGGCAAGGTGATGCTGTATACCCATGGGGGAGCGTATGTGTCAGGATCATCGGCTACCCATGACACCTTGATCACCCGGTTAGCGGAACAGCTGAAGATTCCGGTAATGGCCTATGATTACCGCCTGGCGCCGGAACATCCTTTCCCGGCGGCGTTGGAGGACGCGTTGACAGCGTTTGACTATCTGCTGGGCCGGGGCTATAGGGAAAAGGATATCGTGTTGTGCGGTGATTCCGCCGGCGGCGGCCTTTCCCTGGCATTAGCCCTGAAACTGAAGGACTCAGGCCGGGCTTTGCCGGGTGCTCTGGTGCTGTTGTCCCCGTGGACTGATCTGACGGAAACCAGCGACAGCCATTTTTCCAACGCCCAGACAGACCCGCTGATTTCCAGCGAAGAACTTCGGGAAACAGCCCTGCTTTATGCTGGGGGGGAGGATCTGCATAACCCGTATATTTCGCCATTGTTCGGGGACTTTACAGGGTTCCCGCCCACCCTGATCCACGTGGGTTCCAACGAGGTGCTGCTGGATGATTCCCGCCGCTTGGCAGCCCGGATGGACCGGATGGGAGTAGAGGCGGATATTGATATATACGAAGGCATGTGGCATGTATGGCATATGTTTGATGTACCGGAGGCCCGGGCCGCTATCCGCAAAATCCAGTGGTTTGTCCATACCAATTTGGAGATCGGCGGCATGAAGAAACGGACGGTGCGGCCTGGCGCCAGATACCGCCATTTCAAGGGTAAGGAATACCGGGTGCTGTATGTGGCCCGGCACAGCGAAACCCTGGAGGAAATGGTGGTGTACCAGCAGCTCTATGGGGAGATGGGGGTCTGGGTAAGGCCGCTTCAGATGTTTTTGGAAACGGTAGAGAGGGACGGGAAGATCCAGTACCGTTTTGAGGAGATCGAGGATGAGGACGCGGGAGGCGAAGGATAACAGAAGCCATGTTGCTTAACACCGCCTCTGCTTTAAGGGGAAGGGGTGCAAGTGTTATAAACGGTCTCGCGGGTTTCTCATCCATATTCTCTTGGAGCGGGAAAAAGAGCGGCGCTCTGCGACCAGAGAGAATGGAAAACCATAGCGGCAGCCGCCGTTTTTAGACCTCTCTTGTGGAGGGGTCACTTTATGCCGGGGATTGCTGAAAAAGCGGTGGAGGAACCGGTTATCGAGGCGGTGGGCTGGTTATAGACAGGGTTAATAGATGGGAAAAGGGGGAAGGCAGCGTGCCAGTAATAGAGACAGAGCGCCTATCCTTCCGGGAACTGTCCCGGGAGGATTTTGAGGATCTGTGTGAAATCCTTCAGGATCCGGAGGCCATGACCGCGTATGAGCATGCGTTTTCCGATGCTGAGGTATGGGAGTGGCTGGGCCGGCAGCAGGGACGATATTGCCGTTACGGTTTTGGACTGTGGGCGGTTACCGACCGGCTGACCGGGGAGATGGTGGGGCAGGTGGGACTGACCATGCAGCCGACCCCATATGGCCGTGAACTGGAACTGGGTTATCTGCTGAAGAGGCGGTTCTGGCATCTGGGATATGCCACTATGGCGGGGGAAGCGTGTCTGTCCTATGCGTATGACCAGCTGGGGGCCAGCCGGGTTACCAGTATTATCCGGGAGAATAACTGGGCGTCCCGGCGGGTGGCGGAACGGCTGGGCATGACACCGGGAAAAACCTTTGTCAAGCATTATTACGGGGTGGATATGCCCCATATTATCTATTCCATAGAGGTACCGGCCAAGGCGTACAGCAGGGAGGGACAGGGGTGAAACCGAACCAACTGCTGTCCAGTTCTCATCGGGCGGGCGGCTCGCCGGAAAAAGGTCCGGAATGGTTGGAATTGGACAATTCCGCCAAGATCTATCCGGCGGTACGCACCCGTGACTGGGCCGCTATGTTCCGGGTCAGCGTGGATTTAACGGAGGAGATCCGGCAGGATGTGCTCCAGCAGGCGCTGGAGGATACCGTACGGAGGATTCCAACCTTCCGCCTTGCCCTGCATAAAGGCGTATTTTGGTTCTATCTGGATGCCAATAAATGGATGCCCCGGGTGGAGGCGGATGTAAACAACCCGTGCAAGAAAATCAATGACCTGGAAAACGGAGGATACTGCTTCCGGGTGAGAGTGTATCACCGCCGCATTGCCCTGGAAGTGTTCCATTCCATCACCGATGGCACCGGGGCAATGATATTTCTGAAGACCTTGGCGGCGAGATATCTCACCTTGTTGGGCCATCCGATTCCCGCAGGTGAAGGAGTGCTCTGCTGTGACGAGCCGCCCAGGCCGGAAGAGCTGGAAGACAGCCACAGCCGGTATGCTTCTTTCCGGCACATTGAGTCTAGAAAAGAAAAAAAAGCTTACCATCCTCAAATGACCCGGATGATAGCACCCCGGCTGCGGATTATCACGGGGATGCTGCCGGTAGAGCAGGTGCATGAAAAGGCACGGGAACTGAAGGTTACCGTCAATGAGTATCTGACAGGCGCTTTATGCTACGCATTTTACCAAGTACAGAAAAAGGAAGCCCCCAGGCGTTTGCTGCCGGTGAAAATCAGCGTACCCATCAATATGCGTCGGTTTTACCCCAGCGGGACATTGCGGAATTTCGCGTTGTTTGTGAATCCGGGAATAGAGCCGGAGTATGGGGAATATAGCTTTGAGGAAATCGTTACCCATGTGCACCATTTCATGCGCCTGCGGCTCAATGAAAAATACCTAAACGCGGTGCTGTCCGCCAATGTGGGAAATGAGCGGAACCTGGCAATGCGGATGGTGCCTTTGTTTATGAAGAATATTTTTATGGATATAGCGTATCGGTTATATGGGGAATCCCGGTACACCTCCAATCTGTCCAATCTGGGGGCTATTCGGGTGCCGGAGGCGATGGCGCCATTTGTGGAGCGGTTCGATTTCCTGATGGGTCCGCCGCGGTTCAATACCCATGGGGCATCCGCGTTGAGCTATGGGGATACCTTGTATTTATCCATTACAAGCGTGGTGGAGGAGACCGAGGTAGAACGGCTGTTTTTTACAGAATTAGTCAAGCGAGGAATCCACGTGACGGTGGAAAGCAACAATCCGCCATTAACAGGAAATGACGATTTTCCTTATGGCCGGCGGCATGCCGCTTCCAAATATTGACCGGAATTTCTTTGTGCCGTGGGGGTTCCGGATTTCATGGAACAGGTGATCAAGATGTCCTATTGTGTCAATTGCGGGGTAGAGTTAAAACCATCGGAACAAATGTGTCCTCTTTGCGGGACAGAGGTGGTGAACCCGCGTCAGCCTTATGACCGGAAAGCGCCCAAGCCCTTTCCGGAACGGATGGATTTATTTATGCCTCAGGATAACCGAGGCTTTATCGCTTCCATTGTGACATTGGTTCTGATGCTGCCTTCCGCCATCTGCCTTTCCTGTGACGCGGCTTATACCGGAGGCAGCGGGTGGTCCATGCTGGTGGTGGGAGCAATGGCCATGCTGTGGGTGTTGATTGTACCGGCCCTGTTTTTCAGGCGTCATCCTATTGTTTTTGGTGTGGTGCTGGATACGGGGGCATTGCTGGGGTACTTATGGATTATCGAGCGGTATACCGAAACAGGTTCCTGGTTTCTTCGGCTGGCGTTACCGATTGTTCTGCTGCTGGCGGTGCTGTTTACGCTGGACTATCTGCTGGCGTTCCGTCTGGTAAGGGGACGGTTCCGCCAGGCAGCGGTGGTGATGGCCAGCCTGTCGGTTTTGCCGGTTGGGATAGAAATGATCATCGACAGCTATCTGTCTGGAGCAATCCGGCTGCAATGGGCCGTTTTTGTAGCGATTCCATGTCTTATCCTGGCACTTTTGATGCTGGTGCTTGGACGCCGGGAACGGTTTAAGGAACAAATGAAAAAGCGCCTGCATATGTAAACAAGGGTTAAGTGGCACGAGAGGATTCAGAAAGAGTGCGCCTATGTTTGTCCATATGTTTAGCAAGCGGGGAATTTGGCACAAGAATCCTAATTTTCATTATTGTCGACTTTTGGAGAACATTTATCATAAGATAAATTATAACTCTATAGGAGAAAATTGAAGAAATGTTCACAAGCATAACTGTATGCCTTGATATGTTTGGGTGCCCGAATCGTTGTAAACATTGTTGGATTGGACATTTTCCAAATGGCAATTTGACTAACAATGATTTGAAGTTTGTTGCAGAAAAGTTTCGCCCATTTACAAACAGCTTAACAGTTTATGACTGGTATCGTGAACCGGATTATAAAGATAATTACAAAGAACTTTGGAATTTATGTAATAGTCTGTCAGACACTCATGAACAACATTTTGAACTGATCAGCGTTTGGCGTATTGTTCGAGACAAGCAATACGTAAAGTGGCTTTCTTCACTTGGATTAAAGAAAGCTCAGCTCACTTTATTCGGCGGAAGGGAGAAAACAGATTACTATACTGGCAGAAAAAACGCATACAACGAAATATTAGAAGCCATTGAAATATTGCTTGAAAATAGAATTTCTCCCCGCATACAAGTTTTTGTTAACAAAGATAATATGGATGAACTTCCGTTTATTGAAAAACTTATTAGGTGCTTAGATTCAGAAAGTCGCTGCGAATTGTTTGGCGGAGAATTCTCCTTATTTTTGCATCAAGGTTCTTGTGATGGAGAAAACGAAAAGCTATACGCTATCAGAGTAACTCCCGATGATATGAAAAAAATCCCCCAAAAACTCGTAGAGTATACACTGAAGCATTTTCATCAAACTTGTATAGAAGAAGTGTTTGGAAAAACAGAGCAAGTACTTTATGAGGAACTGATCAATGATCATTCGACGGCAAGTTATGTGAGCGAGACTCCTGTGTTTTACATAGATAAAGAGTTTAATGTTTATCCAAATGTTACTTCTCCTGAACCGGCTTGGCTATTAGGCAATTTAAAAACGGACAGGATAGAAACTGTACTAGAAAATTATACCGATAGCAAGAGTATTGCACAACATACACGACTAACGACCCCTCTGTGCAATATTGTTGAATCACAAGGTGATTGCAAAAGCCAGAGACTATTCAGCAAAGGCGATTATATAGAATATCTGCTCAATCAATATTGTAAGAAATGAGTATAAGTCCATTTCGCAAAGAAGGGTACTGTCGCTTATGTAGTTATGTTCCTTTGTTTTGAATCGGCGATACTGCCGTAACTTTCGGCAGGAGTCGGAGGATTCCTTTGGGGAATTTTGGATATTTCCACACTTTTGGCAGGATATGCTTGTGGAAATGACGAAAAAGGTGTATACTAAATCGGTTGAGTTTCTGCTGGGACGGCATGCCGGTTTGTACGGATGCGCCGGGCTGGGAAGAACAAGAGGGGAATTTTCCTTCAATTGTTAAAAAGATGGGAAGAATCATATATGGGAAAAAGAGAAAATCTGCGGAATATCGCCATTATTGCCCACGTGGACCACGGTAAAACCACCCTGGTTGACCAGATGCTGCGGCAAAGCGGCGTGTTCCGGGCTAACGAGCAGGTAGCGGAGCGGGTAATGGATTCCGGGGATCTGGAACGGGAACGGGGTATCACCATCCTGTCCAAAAATACCGCGGTTATGTACGGCAACACCAAGATCAACATTGTGGATACCCCAGGCCATGCCGATTTCGGCGGTGAGGTGGAGCGGATCCTGATGATGGTGGATGGGGTGCTGCTGCTGGTGGACGCCTTTGAAGGATGTATGCCGCAAACCCGGTTTGTGCTGAAAAAGGCCTTGGGCCTGGGCAAGCGGCCGGTAGTGGTCATCAATAAGATCGACCGGGACGGAGCCCGGCCCGCTGAGGTAATAGACGAACTCCTGGAGCTGGGTCACGAGCTGGGAGCGGAGAAGGAGGAGCTGGATTGTCCTGTGGTGTACACCCCGGGTGAGGGCGATGATT
>CALWMQ010000175.1 GCA_944382025.1 uncultured Clostridia bacterium
CTTCCTGAATCGTACCGCTGTCCACCGTTTGGCCCCCTGATGACAGGGCGTAGCTGACCGAGGCACCGGACAGATCCGTCCCCCCATACAGGGATAAACCAGCCCCCGCAGTATACGACCGGCCTGCCCAATAATTCAGGGTATCCCGTTCAAAGAGGAGGGCGATCTCACTGGCTGCCGGACGGATAACCTCCGGGTCAAAATGCTTCTCCCCCAGATCATCGAACCATCCGTCCGCCCAGCCGTTAGGACTTTCAAAAATATGGGTTAAAAACAGCCCCGCCACATGATTATTCTGCTTGCTGGCCTCAAGGTAGTATTTCCGCAGTTCCTGGGCGTTGAGTACCGATTGGCCGATAATTCGGTCAATTTCCTCGTCTGAGTAGCCGTATTCCCCCATAATCGCCGCCTGGTCGTAATCCTTATAATAATCATGGTACCAGGAATAATCAGGGCTTTCCTGCTCTTTCAGAGCCCCCAGATCCCGCAGTACCGAGATGTCCGCAAATTCCCCTAGAATCAGGGGCTGGTCGCCCCGCTTCTCAATCCATCCCTGCAGCATATCCTCATAACAGTTCACCTGGTAGTAGGGATGACAGGTCGCAAAATCCCCATACCGATGTTCCCCGTTGGAGCTGTTGTCGGTATACAGCCTATTCGGCGCCACCTCCTTGGCCGTATCCACACACCATTTCATCAGCGCATCCATTTCCGGGGTAAATTCCAGATCCTCACAGTTAAAATCCGTCATGATGACACTGGCAAACCGCCGGTCCTTAATCACCATCTCCATCATTTGAAGATAAGCGCGCTCAAAAAAAGCCTCCGACTCCGTTACGTTCCAAATAGGATATTCAATATACACATACATCCCCAGTTCGTCACACAGCTCCAATATATAATCCGGAGGGGACAACAGGCAGTATTTAATGGCGTTAAAGCCGTCTTCTTTCAGCGCGGTAATTTCCTTGCGGACCTGCTCCATAGTCACGGCCGGTGTATAATTGTCATAATAACTGCCCCAGTGGAGCATTCCCGTCAAGAATACCGCTTCCCCATTGACCAATACCTTGGTGCCCTGGACTTGTACGGTCCGTATGCCGAACTTCTGGGAAAGCGTGTCCACCGATTCCCCATCCGTTACGGTAACCGTCAGGGTATACAGATGAGGATCATCCGCTGTCCATAGATGGGGATCCGAGACAGCCATCTGAGGCAACTCTACCTCTAGGGAACTGTATGCAGGTACTGTATAGGAATTCTCGGTAGCCGGTCCATCTGTTACGGCCGCTTTCACCGTCACCGTACGGGAGGCGTCATGAGGATTCACCAGGGTCAATCCTGCTTGTATGGTACCCGAACCGGTATCTATGGTTTCCACAATCACATCCCTGGACATGACAGTGCCCCTGGCTTCCAAATACACATTTTGCCAAATCCCGCTGTAATTCAGCTTTCGGGTATCCTGTACAAAACCTGCCAGGGTCTCTTTAATGTGAATATCATCCTCCGTAAGGCCATTGTTCCAATCCTGATCCACTACCCGGACCACCAGCTCGTTTTCGCCTGAGGCCAGCACGCCTTCCGGAAGAGTACTCAGGCAATACTCAAATCGGGTGTATCCTCCCTCATGAGAACCTAAGAACCAACCGTTCAGCCATACCTCCGCCCTATAGTCGACGGCGTCAAAGCACAACCACCAATCCTGATTGTCCGCGTTTTCCAGTGTAAAACTCCGTCGGTACCATACCACGCCATTATAATTATCCGGCCGTACATCCTGCATATGGCTCAGAGTGATGGATTTCTCCGCTGCCGCCGGCACAGAGGTTTCCGTCCATTTGCTTCCGCATTGGGCGGATTTGATTTGTAAAGCATATTCCAGACCGTTTTCCTGTACCTTTGTCCCCTCCTGCGAGGTAAATGCCTTGCCCGCGGAAGCACTGTCCCCCAGCAGATATACCTGTCCCGTCATGGTGGAACACAATTCTACCGTATTGTCCCCCGCCTTCAAATCCGCCGTTTGCAAGGACAGATCTACCCAATGAGGGGTGTCGTTCATATAATAGGATACATCGGTATACACCCAGTCCCCACCGTTTATCCGCACACCGAGCCGGGTACCGGACTGGCCATCCGCTGGAACCGCCTCTGGGGAAATCTTGACATATGCCCGCACCTTATAATAAGCCGATTCCGGCAATTCCTTGACCGTAAGAACCGTTCCCCGGATGATATCGGCGGTAAGGGGAAACTGCTCAGTTCCGGTATTCACGCCATTTTTAGCAACCGCAACCTTCTCGATTGTATCGGCATACAGATCCCACTGACCGTTGAGGCTCACAACCTTTTCCCGATGCCCTATGGGAACCGATTCAGGGCTGTCGGAAGAAGGCGATGGGCCAGCAGGGGAGCAGGCGGTCATGCCCGCCGCCAGGCACAGGGCCAACACCAGTGACATCCATCTTTGAGATTTTTTTATCCTCATACACTTAAATCCTTTCTACAGATACACTTAAATCCTTTCTACAGGTTCGGTTCAGCCATTTGGCCTCCCATACTGGCCCGGGACACGGGTATTCTGACAACATGTGATCCCCTTGCTTTATATCCTGTTCCGCGCCGGGAGAATGCCGCATTCCGCTTAGCCCTTCACCGATCCGATGACAATCCCCTGTACAAAATACCGCTGGACAAAAGGATATACCAGCAGCAGGGGCAGCATAGTAACAAACACCTTCGCCGCATTAAAGGATTTTCCCGACACCTCCGCCAGCATCATCTGCTCTTCCGGAGACAGGCTGGAAGAAACACTGCTTTCTACAACCAACTGCTGGATATAGGTTTGCAGGGGAATCTTGGACTGGGATTCCATATAGATGGCAGCGTCAAACCAAGCGTTCCAATGCCCGACAAAGGAAAACAAAGCGATGGTGGCAATACAGGGCAAAGCCAAGGGTACATAAATATTCCACATAATCCGCATAGCCCCCGCCCCATCAATACGGGCCGCCTCATCCAACTCGCCGGGAAGGTTCTTAAAATAGTTCATCAGCAGGATAATATTATAAGCGCCTACCGCGCTGGGGAGAATCAACGCCCAAATAGAATCCATCAACCCCAGCTCATCGATCAGCACATAGGAGGGAATCATGCCGCCGCTGAACAGCATGGTAAATACCAGAAACCACATATATATATTCCGTTGGGGAAACTGTTTTCTTGACCGGGACAGGGGATACCCCATAATAATACAGAACAGCACGTTAATGGGAACCCCCAGTGCTACCCTGAGGAGAGAATTCCCCAGGGCGGTGAAGAACAGCTTGTCCCGCAGGATAGCGGCATAAGCGGCGCCGGTGAAATTGACCGGCCACAACCCTACCAGCCCCGCTGTTGCCGATGCCTTGTCCGAAAGAGACAGGGCCAAGGTATGTACAATAGGCAGCAAACACAGCAGCACCCCCAGCGTCACCAGGGTATAGCATACGACAATCAGAATGCGGTCGGAAACCGCTTTGCTTTTGACCACAGTTCGGACCCGTCCTTTCTTCAGAATATCCGGTAACCGGTCCATTTCCGGGCCAGCCAATAGGAGAGAATGATCAGAACCATGCTGACAACGGATTTAAACAGGCCAACCGCCGTGGACAAGCCGTATTGCATCTCCACCAGACCGATCCGATAAACAAAGGTATCGATAATATCAATGGAGTCGTATACCAGAGGGTTATACATGTTATAAATCTGGTCAAATCCGGCATTGAGCACATTCCCCAAACTCAGGGTCGCGACCAGTACAATCGTCGGCGCAATAGCGGGCAAAGTCACATGCCAAATTTGCTTCAGGCGGTTAGCGCCGTCTATGGCAGCGGCTTCGTATAGGTTCACATTCACTCCCGACAGGGCTGCCAGGTAAATAATGGACCCATAACCGAAATTTTTCCAGCAGTCGGTCACTACCACAATAATGGGTGCCCACCGGTTACTGGCCATAAACATAATGGGTTCTCCCCCAAAAAACTTGATGAGGGAATTGATGGCTCCGTCGGTACGCAGCATGGAAAGAAAGATACTGCCCAACAGAACCCAGGATAGAAAATAAGGCATATATACTGCTGTCTGAGCAAACTTCTTATACGGCGCACAGCGGATTTCGTTTAAAATCAAGGCGAAAAAGATGGGTACAACCGTCCCTACCACCATTTTCGTGACAGCCAAGGCAAGGGTGTTCCGCAATACTGTCCAGCTGTCCGGCAGGTTGAAAATGAGACGGAAGTTCTCCAGTCCCACCCATTCAGATCCCCAAATACCTTTGGCCGGAATAAAACGCTGAAAAGCGATGACAATGCCGACCATGGGCAAAACCGCGAAAATCAGCAGCAGTATCATACCTGGCAGCATCAACAGGTTATAGCTAAGCACCTCGGTATTCAGCCGCTTTTTCCGCCTGACCTTGGGAGGGGATACAGTTAGTGTTTTATTCATGGCAATCTCCCATCCTCTAAGACATTCTTTCAGCGCTATCAGGATATGGCCTGTTGTACCTCGGATGTAATCTGGCTTCCGCCGGCGGATTGCCATTTTTCCACAAACGCGTCATAGGAATCCACTGGCTCCTCCCCCATCACAATCTTCAGCATCGCGTCATTCTCCATTTTTTTCAGGGAGGACCAAAGGGTAGACATGGTGCGGGTAGTACCATAGAAACAGGTAGAAATCACTTTCAACGTTCCGTCACTGGCCGCCGAAGCCCCTACGATCCGGGCCAGCCGTTCATGATAATATACCCTGTTTTCCTTGGGGTGCAGCACATCGTAGAGAATATATTCATACGAGGCCTCATACCCCGTTACCGTCAGCAGCGACGGATCCTGAGCCTCAACAGCGGCTTCCAGATCTTTGGCCACCCGGCCCACTACATCGGAATAATTGATCTCAATATCCACCGTCATGGCTCCCCAAGCTTGGGGGGAGGTTTCGAAAAAGTAGTTGTAGGCTTCCGCCGCCTCTTCTGCGTAGGGGTTGGTGTCCGAGGTGTTGCAGCGCAGCACATCATAACCGCCGTTTAAGGCTTTGATCACCGCTTCGGGATGGGCACAGTTTTTGCTCACCACCACAATCTCCTGCAGCGGATCATTTTGGGGAGATTTCAGATAGCCATCGGCATCCAATGGGGCACTTACCGCTATCCAGTCCGCATTTTTATCCAGTTCCACCGCGTCCGCCACACCGTTGGATGGCCACCATACGCCGAAATACATGCCGCACTGACCACGGCCTATCAGGGACTGGCGGCCGGATTCATCTCGCACAGCAAACTCCCGGTCCAGAATCCCCTCCGCATACCAACGGCGCAGAGTAGACAGGGCATCTTTCACCTGGGGAAGGGTAGAACCATATACCGGAGCCCCATCCTGTTCCAGCCACACACCGGGATAGGCGTCATAATAAGAGAAGATCGTGTCCAGTCCCCAGGAAGAATTATAGCCTCCGTACAAGTCGCTGGTAGTGGTAATGCCTACCGTATTGTCCCCGCCCAGCTTCATCTGCTGGAAGGTACGCGCCAAATTTTCTACATCTTCCAGCGTTTTCGGCGCCTCCAAGCCGGTTTTGGCCAGCCAGTCGGATCGGATCCACAACACATTCTGGCAATTATTCAGCGCTGGGCTGGGCAGCCCCATCAGTTTGCCGTCTACTGTCACCTGCTCAAATAGATTCTCCCCGTAACTCTCATATTGCTCTTTCAGAAAAGGGGAAATACAATCCGCATACGCCTGGGTAAGATCCGCTACCAGATCGTTTTCCACCAGCTGGTTGAAAATGGAACGGTTAACTACCAGAATATCCGGTATGGATCCGGAGGTAATACACATAGCTACCTTGGAATTGTATGTACTGGAATCTACCGACCAGGCCACTTCCGTTTTAATGTTCTGGGTGTTTTCCAAATACCGGGTAAAAATATTGTTGCTGAAATCATCGCCGCTGGGCAGAGAACCGGCTCCCACAACGGTAGCGCCTTTGGTTAAAGTCACCACATCATCATAGGGGGTATACGGATCGTTCACTTTGGCAACATTCGCCCCGTTATCAGAAGAGGCTCCTCCTCCCCCGTTATCACAGGCTGTAGCGCACAATGCCACTGTCAAGGCGGCCAGGCCGCACAAAATTCGATTGCGCATCTTGTTTCCTCCTTATTTAAGAGATAAAATCTGTTCTCTGCCTTCATTATAACAAGGGGATTTTGCCGTCTTCAATGATAATAATCGACATTTTATATAATATATTTCATATTGGGCAATAGTAAATTGTGGAACGCGTCCGCTGCTCCTATTATAAAAACGATACTATCCTCTTCTATAGCTGGTGGGGGAACAGCCGCATATCTCCTGAAAATGCCGGTTGAAACTGGACAAAGAGCGGTACCCCACCTCCGCGGCAACCTCTGTAACCGTCTGTCCTGTCCCCCGTAAGAGAGAACAGGCTACCGAAATCCGTACCCGGTGAAGATACCGCAAGGGCGGGCATCCTACCGCCTCCCGAAACCAGTCCCGCAGGGTAGCAGGATGCACGAAACACTGTCCTGCCAGTCTGTCCATATACAATTCCTCAGCATAATGCTGGTCAATATACTGAAGCGCCGGTTTCAGGCGTTCCAAAGCTGTCATATGTTTTTCTCCCGTACCGCTATCCTTTCGCGGCATCCTGCCGTGCCGGATCAGCAGGGCTCCCAGCAGGCTCCGCAGGCAGTCATCCCATTCCGGAGCGCCGCCAGCACATTCTGCCGCTAACTCCGCGCCCAGAATCGTCAGGGCTGGGTCGCTGGACAACGCATTCCCCGCCGCAGCGTCTTTCCACGGCAGTCTGGCCGCTGCCATGGATTCCCGGGGGAACACGGTCTCCGGCTGCGCATCTTTTGCATACTCAGCAAAGGATAGCAGCCTTTCTTTTGTCTGTTCCAGGTTATGAATCGCAACCATGTTATTTTTACTGCTAACTTTGCATGCGAGTTACACTACAGTTCTGTTTTGAACGTAAAAAGTCGC
>CALWMQ010000176.1 GCA_944382025.1 uncultured Clostridia bacterium
TCATACTGCCGCCCCACATCCGCCGGGTCGATGGGCAGATACGGGATTTCCCAGTACTCTGAACTGGTGTCCTTCATATACTGCATGCCCTTGTTGATCGCGTCCTGATGGGAACCCGAAAACGCTGTGAATACCAGTTCACCCGCATAGGGCAACCTCTCATGAATATGCATCTTGGTGCATCTTTCGTACATTTTCCGCAGGGCCGGCAGATTGCTGAAATCCAATCCCGGATCGACCCCCTGAGTATACATATTCAGCCCCATATTCACAATATCCAGATTACCGGTTCGTTCCCCGTTGCCGAACAGAGTGCCTTCTACCCGTTCAGCTCCTGCCAGAACCGCCAGCTCGGAGGCCGCTACGCCGGTTCCCCGATCATTATGGGGATGAATGGAAATAATGGCAGCCTCCCGGTTGGGCAGATGGCGGATAAAATACTCTACCTGATCCGCATAGGTGTTGGGCGTACACATTTCCACTGTATTCGGCAGATTGAGAATCACCGGATTTTCCTTGGTGGCCCCCAAGGCTTCCATTACCGCCGCGCAGATGGCCACCGCGTTGTCCATTTCCGTACCTGAAAAGCTTTCCGGGGAATACTCATAACGGATTTTCGTATCTCCCTCATAGCTTTCCGTCAGTTCCCGGATCAGCTTCGCGCCCGCTACCGCAATGTCAATAATCTCGTCCATCTCCTTGTGGAATACCACCTTCCGCTGAAGGGTAGACGTGGAATTATAGAAGTGCACAATGACACTTTTAGCCCCTTTGATAGCCTCAAAGGTCTTACGGATCAGATGCTCCCGGGCCTGAACCAGTACCTGGATGGTCACATCCTCCGGAATATGCCCGCCCTCGATCAGTTCCCGGCAAATCTCATATTCGGTTTCGGAGGCGGAAGGGAATCCCACTTCTATCTCCTTGAACCCCATATCGCACAGCGCTTTGAAATATTCCAGCTTTTCCTGAAGATTCATGGGATCCACCAATGCCTGATTCCCATCCCGCAAATCCACGCTGCACCATATCGGCGCTTTATCCAGTACCCGGTTTGGCCACTGCCTGTCAGGCAGATGGATCTGCTGAAAGGGGATATACTTCTCAAATTTAGGTTTCATCGGGATTCCTCCTTTTCATCGCTATAAAACAAAACACCCGCCCCCGGTAAAAGGGACGGGCGAAAATCGCTCGTGGTACCACCCAATTTCAGATGCGGAAAGCATCCCTCAGCAAGCCTCTTGCAAGGCTCCGGCCGATAACGCAGCCTGGCGGCCTACCCTACACCATACTGTCGGCTGGGGCAGGCGGCTCCGGGATGAGCTATACACGCAAAAGCCGTCACCGGTTTTCACCATCCACCGGTTCTCTTGGCACGGATTTCTGCGTCTTTTTCCCTTCAGCGCCTTTTATCAGGATCAGGTATTCTGTTGATGCATTTATTATAGGCATCCTGCACCGGTTTGTCAAGAGAAAAAATTCCCTGGTATAGCCTCTCCTTGTGAGATCACAATAAGTAAAAATGCAGGATAGAGCATCAATGGTTCTGAAAAGCGTTATCGAATGAAAGCACAGCCCCCGGATCTGCCTGTCTCTCTTGCTGTGCAAGCCTCCTAACCAGCATATAAAAGCAGAAATCAGACATATTTGCCCTATACGCTCCTCCCACAATAGCAACGTGTGGCGCAGCCGCCAAAACAGTTTGAAGCCGTTTTGCTCTTGCCATATTCCCCTGTCCGGGCGACCTTGCCACGCGGTTTTCCATCCCGCTCCAACCCCTTCCTCGTGAGGCTACTTCACTGACCCTCTTCCGCTGACTGCATTGTTCAATAGGCTTCACAAGCCTACAAATTACATTAACCCTCGTCACTTATATATGCCGTTTACTGCCGTTTCTTTAACAGCTGTTCCATTGATCGCATTTTAGTCCGTCTTCTGGCAGTTTCCTCCGGATCACGAAAAAACTTTCCATCCTCTAATTTCACGATATCCCCCTGGATTGTGTTGACAGGCAAAACATCCCGATTAACTATGTGGTTATGTGCCTGTTCATCCTGCAATATGGCCAAGGATCCCTCAAAACGATCAATGATATAAATCATGAAACCAACCTCCCACATTTTCCGGATTCTTTGCCATATCTGGGTTGCCATCCTGTGTTTCTCATCAGTAGATTTTGGAAAATATTAAAGCTGTTGGGCCTATTCACGGCTCCAATTATCAGGCGGCCGGCTTTTCCGGAGTAATGGTCATATCTTTCCCGTCACACGTGATTATCATCGTACCATTGAGATCACTGCGGTAATAAGAAATATTCCGTCTTTCCAGCCGTTTTAAGGTTTCCTCATGGGGATGGCCATAGGAATTATCCGCCCCGCAGGTGATCATGGCATATTGGGGAGAAACCTGGTCAAGGAAATCTTCCTGACTGGAACTCCTGCCTCCGTGATGCCCAAGCTTAATGAAATCCGCTGACAGGTCAACTCCCGATTCCATCAAGGAATCCTCTTCCTCCTTTTCTGCGTCCCCCATAATCATAAATTTCCGGCCGCCAAAGTTTACCTTACATACCACCGACTGATTTTTTGTCTCATTGGCATCCTCAACCGGCCCTAAAATATCCAGTCTCGCTTCTCCCAGCATATAGGAGGAATTTGGCACCGCCTCAGTCACCTGTATATCTTTGTCCGTCAGGGCAGTCAGAAGATTTTCATACGTCTTGGTAGTAGGAGTGTGTCCCTCCGGCATGAACGCCATCATAAAGGTTCCCATGTCAAAGGCTTCCACCACCTCGTCCATGCCCCCGATATGATCCGAATCCGCATGGGTGGCGATCACATAATCCAGCCGCCGTATTCCCTGCTGCCGGAGATAATCTACCACCTTCTCCCCATCTTCATTCTCCCCAGCGTCAATGAGCAGGCTTTTATCCTGGCTGCGGATCAGAATGGAATCGGCATTACCAACATCGATCACATCAATCCGCAGTTCGGTATCCAACGCAGGAACCGATTCCGGGGATTCTACCACATGCAGTGTCTGGAACAGCTCATCCCAGGACGGCAGAAATGGATCCGCCATCCGCTCGCTAATAGTAACCAGCACTGCAAACGATAAAATCAGGCTGCTAATCACTACAAAGCCCCAAAACGCCCTTTTATTTTTCCGCTTTCGCCTTTTTCCTGCCATATCCTTTTCCTCCCACAACAGATTTTCCGGGACGGCCGGTTACCGCCTGCTTTTTTCCGGATCCGGAGGGAACACGGAAATCATTCTGCCCATTACCTCCTGTATTCCCGGGATGGATCCGCCTCCCAGGCATGGAAAACTTTGAGGAGCCGCCTCCGGTCATACGGGGACTTTCAATCCCCCCACGAGCTGGCGCGACCAGACAACCTGGTCCGGTACCGATCAAATCGGTACGCCCTGCCCTTTTCAACGCTTCCAGAACCAGCGCCCGGTTTTCCGGCCGGAAATACTGCAGCATCGCCCGCTGTTCCGCTTTTTCCTTGGGGCTGCGGGGAACATATACCGGCTCCATCGTATAGGGATCCAAGCCGGTGTAGAACATGCAGGTCGAAATCGTTCCCGGGGTAGGATAGAAATCCTGTACCTGTTCAGGATGCAGCCCCTCCCGCTTCAGAAACACCGCCAATTCAATAGCGTCCTTCATCGTGCTGCCTGGGTGGGATGACATCAGATAAGGGACCAGATACTGCTTTTTCCCCATCCCCTTGGTCAGTTCATAAAACCGTTTTTGAAATTTCTTGTATGTCTCAATAGGGGGCTTTCCCATGCAGCGCAGGACCGAAGCGGAACAATGTTCCGGGGCTACCTTCAGCTGGCCGCTGATATGGTGGGCTACCAACTCTTTGAAAAAGCTCTCGTCCGGGTCCGCCAGCAAATAGTCGAACCGGATTCCCGAGCGGATAAACACCTTTTTGAGCCCCGGCAGTTTCCTAAGGCGCCGGAGCAGATGGAGGTATTCCGAATGATCAGCTCTCAGGGCGGGGCATGGCCGGGGAGCCAGGCATTTTTTCCCCTTGCACAGCCCTTTGGTCAGCTGCCCCTTACAGGACGGGTGGCGGAAGTTGGCGGTTGGGCCGCCCACATCATGGATATACCCTTTGAAACCCGGCAGGCGGCTGATCAGTTCCGCCTCCCGGATAACCGAATCCTCACTGCGACAGGTAATCATCCGTCCCTGGTGATATGCCAGGGAGCAAAAATTACAGGCACCGAAACAGCCCCGGTTATGGATAATGGAGAACTGGACCTCCTCAATTCCCGGCACCCCTCCCAGGGAATCGTAGCTGGGATGAGCGGCCCGCATGTACGGCAGCTCGTATACCCGGTCGAATTCCTCCGTATCCAAAGGCGGCATCGGCGGATTTTGTACCACCATCTGATCCCCATGACGTTGGATCACCGTCCGCCCCCGTATGGGGTCATGCTCGTCCTGCTGGATCCGGCACGAAACCGCGTATTGCCGCTTTCCAGCCTCGGTAGGCGGGGAAACCAGCTCAAAGCTGGGACATTCCGCACAGGATCGCGGAATATACTCCCGTACCGGTACCGCAAAGCAGGTCCCCCGGATATCGGTAATCGCGGAAACCGGTTCCCCATCCGACAGCCGCCTGGCAATCTCCAGGTTCTGCGTTTCCCCCATGCCGAATACCAACAAGTCGGCACCGCTGTCCAAAAGGATGGAAGGGCGCACCGCATCGTCCCAATAATCGTAATGGGCAAACCGGCGCAGAGAAGCCTCCAGACCCCCGATGATCTGGGGCACCTGAGGATAGGCTTCCCTGGCCTGGCGGCAGTACACAATTACCGCCCTGTCAGGCCGTGCCCCTGCCCGGCCGCCGGCGGTATAGGCATCATCACTGCGTTTTCGTTTGGCGGCGGTGTAATGGGCCACCATGGAATCAATATTCCCCCCGGTAATAAAAAAGCCCAGCCGGGGCGGGCCAAACCGGGTAAAGTCGGCCGCCGACTGTGGCTGAGACAGGATACAGACCCGGTATCCTTGGGCCTCCAACACCCGGGATATGATAGCGGCGCCAAAGCTGGGATGATCTACATAAGCGTCTCCGGTGACTACCACCGCATCAGCCTGATCCCAACCCCTACTCCGCATTTCCTTGGCTGTCATCGGTAAAAAAGGCATGGCAACCTCCTTATATCACATAGGCCGAGCCGCTTGCTCAGCAGTATCTCTGCCCCGCGTTCCTGGAAACCGGCCCAATAAAGAATAAACATTCAATCCTACCCTCTGCCCCGGTAACGGCAGAGCGTTCCGCCGGCCCGCCCTGAGGACAGACCGCTGTCATCCCCCGGCAGCTTATACCCGCCCTCTGGCGTCCCGCCAGCCTTCTCCATTAAACGACGGCTGGCAGAAATAACCGTCGGTAATCCGTACAGGGAATCTATCCCCTCCCTACAGCCTTTGCCATGGGGAGTTACCAGGTTCAGGAAGTACTGGGCCGACAGGAGAACGCACCAAAGTGTTTCCTCTGTCGGCCCAGCGCCGCCTGACGGGCCGCCGGCACAGGGTTGGAAGAAATCATCTCCCATCCCTGTGCCGTATACTTAAGACTCCCCGCCTTCATCCGAAGCGTTCATACTCATCTCCAGCCATTGCTGCCGGGTAATCAACACCTGCCGGGGCTTACTTCCCTCGTGAGGACCAATAATTCCCCGTTCCTCCAGTTCATCGATCAGCCGCCCGGCTCGGGCATATCCAAGGCGGAGCCTCCGCTGGAGCAGGGAAGTGGACGCCATACCAGCCTCCACCACTACCTCAATAGCCTGGGGCAGCATCTCGTCTCCCCCTTCTTCAGGCAGCTCGTCTCCGCTGCCCCCGGATTTCCCCGAGGATTTCCCACTGGCAGCCGCCTGCCGTTCAATCTCATCCATCACCTGTTTATCATACTCATGCTCCTGGGAGGATTTCAGAAAATCGACTATTGATTCTACCTCCCGATTGCTGACAAAACAGCCTTGTACCCGCATGGGTTTCGGGGAACCTACCGGCATGAAAAGCATATCGCCTTTTCCCAGCAATTTTTCGGCGCCACCGGTATCCAGAATGGTCCGGGAATCCACGGCGGAAGCCACCGTCAGAGCCAGCCGGGAGGGAATATTGGCCTTGATCAAGCCGGTAATAACGTCTACCGAGGGACGTTGGGTAGCGATCACCAAATGCATTCCGGCCGCACGGGCCATCTGAGCCAGCCGGATAATCGCGTCCTCCACCTCGTTGGCGGCAGCCATCATCAGGTCGGCCAGCTCATCAATCACAATCAGGATTAAGGGCATGGGATGCAGGGTATCGCTCTTTTTGGCCAACTCGTTATAGGAGTTCAAATCCCGCACGTTGTTTTCCGCAAAGGTTTTATACCGGTTGAGCATTTCGGTAACCGCCCAGCCAAGGGCACCGGCTGCTTTCCGGGGATCGGTAACCACAGGAACCAGCAAATGAGGGATCCCGTTGTAGATGCCGAATTCCACCTGCTTAGGATCGATCAGCAGCAGCCGTACATCGCTGGGGCTTGCCCGGTACAGGACGCTCTGGATCATGGAATTGGTACATACCGATTTACCGGAGCCGGTCGTGCCGGCGATCAGCAGATGAGGCATTTTCGCCAAATCCGCCAGCACGATCTGCCCGGCAATATCCTTGCCTAAAGCCACTGTCAGTTTTCCTTTTGCCCGGGAAAACTCATTGGAATCAATCAGTTCACGCAGGCATACCGACGCCGCCGTTTTATTGGGAACCTCAATACCCACAGCCGCCTTATTGGGAATCGGGGCCTCGATGCGCACCCCGGTAGTGGCCAGACGAAGAGCTATGTCATCCGCCAAACCGGTAATACGGCTGATTTTCACCCCCGCGCTGGGCTGAAGCTCATACCGGGTAACAGTCGGGCCGCGGGATACATCGATCACCTTTGTATTCACGCCAAACTCTTTCAGCGTCTGAACCAGAAGGTCAGACGTATTTTTCTGTTCCAGAGCGGCCTGGGAATCATCGGACGCTTTGGACTCGTCCAAGAGGGAAATCGGGGGGTACCGATAAACATCCGGTTCCGCATCCATATAAGCAGGCTTGGGGGAATCCTTCGGCAACGGCTGTGCAACCCCCTCTTCCCCAGCGGGTTTATCCGGTTTCTCCCCCTTGGCGGGTTTCAGGATATCCTCCAAACGGGGAACCGGTTTCTCATCTTCCTGCCGCATATCGGCTGCCGCCTTTTCCAACGCGGCCAGTTTTTCCGACTTTTCTTCCGCCGGCTCCTGACGAGCGAGTGGCAGCTTATCCGATTTCACCGGATGCTGGGGCAAGTCTTCTTCCGGATACCCTTCTCCCAGTTCCACATCGATTACCGCGGCCTTCCGGCGCTCCGCTCCGGCTACCATGGCATTTTCCAAGGTTTCCTTTGTCTTCTTCACCGGTTTCCATGCGGTACGGAATAAGGTCATAATGGTCGTCCCCGTAACCAACATTAAAAACACGAAAATCAGCAGGACAATAATAATCTTGGCGCCCAGATCAGTGAAAAAATATTCCATTGGGTAACCCAGAACCGCTCCGGCGACCCCGCCGCCTTTGACAGCGATGCCATCGGTCCACGCATGGCCTATAGACTCAAAAAAATTGTATCCGGGAGCATCCGGGATGTCCACGCT
>CALWMQ010000177.1 GCA_944382025.1 uncultured Clostridia bacterium
CGGGGGCCTGAGGAGAAAAAAACAAGCAAAAAAGCAGATCCAAAGCCGGAACCCTGATGCCGGCGGACACAGGAGAAAGGAATGGCGCAGGGCATGACCACCCAATCCATCACCGTCGTCGGTGCCGGCCTGGCGGGCTGTGAAGCGGCCTGGGCTATCGCGGGCGCCGGGATTCCGGTGACCCTTGTGGAGATGAAGCCCCGGAAATATACGCCCGCCCATCATGAGGCGGGGTTTGCGGAGCTGGTTTGTTCCAACTCCCTGAAAGCCCGGCGGCTGGACAGCGCGGCGGGGTTACTGAAGGAGGAAATGGCCTGGCTGGGTTCGGTATGCGTGGCGGCGGCCAGACGATGCGCCGTACCGGCCGGAGGAGCTTTGGCGGTAGACCGGGATCAATTTTCTCTCCTGGTAACCGAGGCGATCCGAACCCATCCCTTGATTACGGTAGAATGCCGGGAAGTGACCGAGATCCCGGAGAAAGGGATTACGGTAATCGCTACCGGGCCGCTGACGGCTGATACCCTGGCCGCCCGGATCGCGGAACGATGGGGCGGAGGGCTCAGCTTCTACGATGCCGCCGCTCCCATTGTCACCCTGGAGAGCGTGGACATGGACAGGGCTTTCCGGGCCTCCCGGTATGATCGGGAAGAAAGCGGGGAAGGAGACTACATCAATTGTCCCTTGAATAAAGAGGAATATGAGGCTTTCCATGAGGCGTTGGTATCCGCGGATACCGCTCTGCTTCACGATTTTGATAAACCCCCTGTGTATGAGGGCTGTATGCCCATCGAGGTACTGGCGAAGCGGGGCATGGATTCCATCCGCTTCGGTCCCATGAAGCCGGTGGGCCTGCGGGATCCCCGGACAGGCCATCGACCCTGGGCAGTACTCCAGCTCCGGCGGGAGAATGCGGAAGGTTCCCTGCTGAACCTGGTCGGCTTTCAGACCAATTTGAAGTTCCCGGAACAGAAACGGGTGTTTGGGATGATCCCGGCGCTGAGAAACGCGGAATTTGTCCGGTATGGGGTCATGCACCGCAATACCTTTTTGGATTCCCCCCGGCTGCTGAACGCCGGGTATCAGGTACGGGAGGAACCGCGCCTCTTTTTTGCCGGACAGATGACCGGGGTGGAAGGTTACATGGAGAGCGCGGGTTCCGGGATGTTGGCGGGGATCAATGCGGTTCGGGCGCTGCGTGGACAAGCTCCCCTGATCCTGCCCCGGGAAACCATGCTGGGTGCCTTAGCCGGCTATATTAGTGATGAGACGGTAATGAATTTCCAGCCCATGGGCGCTAATTTTGGCATACTCCCGCCTCTGCCGGAGCCTATTCGGGACAAGCGTTTACGTTACGGTGCCCTGGCGGACCGGGCATTGGCAGCTTTGAAACAAGTAATGAAGGCTCAGGGGTTCTCTGGGCCGCAAGAAAGGTCGAATCAAGAATGAGAGTTATTGTGGATGCTTTTGGGGGGGACAACGCCCCGCTGGAAATCTTGAAAGGCGCTGCCCTGGCGGTGGCGGAGTACGGCCATACCGTGATCCTGACCGGCAAGGAAGAGGAAATTCGCCGGGTCGCTCAGGAAAATGCTATCAGCCTCCAGGGGATGGAAATCGTGGATGCCCCCGATGTGATTACCATGGACGATGAACCCAAAAGCGTACTGAAAGAACATAAGGACTGTTCTATGGCGGTAGGACTGCGGCTTCTGGGCGAGGGGAAAGGAGATGCTTTTGTCTCCGCCGGTAGCACCGGTGCCCTGATTATGGGTTCTACTTTCCTGGTCAAGCGGATCAAGGGGGTTTCCCGGGCTGCCCTGGCTCCTATGGTACCCTCTGACAAGGGACCCTTCATGCTGATTGATGCTGGCGGCAACGTGGACTGCCGTCCGGAAATGCTGCTCCAATTCGCCCATATGGGCAGCATCTATATGCAGAAGGTGATGAAAGGCGGCCAAAAGGCCACCGTAGGACTGCTCAACGTGGGAACCGAGGAACATAAAGGCGGAGAACTGCAGCATGCGGCTTACGCCTTGCTCAAGGAAAGCGGCCTGAACTTTGTGGGTAATGTGGAGGCGCGGGATGTGCCCGCGGGAGCGGTAGATGTGCTGGTGGCCGATGGGTTCAGCGGGAATGTGCTGCTGAAGACCATGGAAGGAACCGCCGATATGCTGCTGGGGAACCTGAAAACCATTTTTCTTTCCAGCCTGGGGACCAAAATCGGCGCCTTGCTGATAAAGAATAAGCTGGGCGGACTGAAGAAAAAGCTGTCCACCTCGGCTACCGGCGGCGCACCCTTACTGGGAGTATCCAAGCCGGTAATCAAGGCTCACGGCAATTCCAAGGCGGAGGCCTTGAAAAACGCTGTCCGGGTAGCGGCGGAGTTCGCCAGCGCCGGAGTGATCGAAGATATCGCCGCGGCGGTTAGAACGGAACCTGCCTCCAAGGCGGAATAATTTTCACGCTGAGGTTTATATGGCCCTGTCTCAGGGGCAAGACTTGTATGGCCACTGAGGGCGAGGGTGTGGAAACTATGGGGCAGGTCCGTAATATCTGGGCTTGCCCGAGAGAAGGGAGGGTGCGATATGGTGCTGGAAAAGCTGGCCGCGCTGCTCAGCGACCAATACGGCTGTGACCCGGAGGACGTGACCATGGCGGCTACCCTGGATGAGCTGAACATCACCGATCATGAGCGAGGTGAGCTGGCCTTCACCTTGGAGGAAGTTTACGGCGTGGAAATTCCGGATGAGGCGCTGTCGGCCTTTGTTACGGTGGAAGATTTCGTGGGTTACATTGAGGATCGGCTGTAGGGACGTTTCCTGACCGGAAGGCGGGTCAGAAAGCGGCCAGCACTCTGCGGGCACCGACGGCCGGCAGGCAGGGAACCGGATAGGCCTGCCCTGTGCAGCCATTATATATCCCGGCGGGGAGACACAACGGGCTGTTTACAGCAATGGCCCGGTTCCCGGCCTGCGGAAAAGGAAGGATTATCATGAGAGAAGCCATACAGGAGTTATCCGCAAAGCTGAATTACACCTTCCGGAATCCAGCGCTGCTGGAGGAGGCCCTGACCCATTCCTCCTATGCCAATGAGGGCCGCCATGGCCTCCAGAGCAATGAGCGGCTGGAGTTCCTGGGAGATTCGGTTCTGGGATTTATTACCGCCGGATACCTGTTCCATAAGGAGAAAAGCCCGGAAGGGGAGCTGACAAAGCTGCGGGCGGCTCTGGTGTGCGAAAAGGCCCTCAGCTCTTACGCCCAGGCGCTGGGTCTGGGAGATTATTTGCTGCTGGGCCGTGGGGAACAGCGTACGGGCGGGGCTTCCCGGCCCTCCATCCTGGCTGACGCCTTTGAGGCGGTTATCGCCGCTGTGTATCTGGACGGTGGGCTGGAGCCGGTGAAACGGTATCTGCTTCCGTTTCTGGAAAAGGAAGCTTCTAACCAGAAGCGCCGCCATTTTAAGGATTATAAGACCACTCTCCAAGAGATCATCCAGCAGAACCCGGAAGAACGGCTGGACTATGTCTTGAAGAGTGAGTCCGGCCCGGATCATAATAAGTCGTTTCAGGTAGAGGTTCACCTGAATTCTAATGTGATTGGTACCGGGATAGGCCGCAGCAAAAAGGAGGCGGAGCAACAGGCTGCCCGGGAAGCCCTGAAGCTCATGGGCTACGATGGGTAAGCATGTGAATGTGGGGCTGTTTGTGCCCCATGAGGGATGCCCTCACCGGTGCAGCTTCTGTGATCAGCGGGCGATTTCCGGACAGGCCGCGCCTTTGACGGCTGAGGAAGTGGAAACGGCCTGCCGTACGGCGGCTGATTCCATGGCGGTTCCCCCGGAACAGGCGGAAATCGCCTTTTTTGGCGGCAGCTTTACCGCCATACCCAGAGAGTACCGGTTATCGTTGCTAAGGGCGGCCTATCCCTATGTGGAAAAAGGCCTGTTTGGAGGAATTCGTATTTCCACCCGCCCGGACTGTATTTCCCGGGAGATTTTGAGGGAACTGAAGGAGTATGGTGTTACTGCCGTGGAGTTGGGCGCCCAGAGCATGAGCCCAGAGGTGCTGATCAAGAACCACCGGGGTCATTCCCCGGAAGATGTGAGGACGGCTTCCCGTTTGATCCGGGAGGCCGGGGTGTCTCTGGGACTGCAAATGATGACCGGACTGCCGGGGGATACCCCTGAACAGGCGTGGAGTACCGCACAGGCATTGGCGGCGCTGGAGCCGGATACCATGCGGATTTATCCCACCTTGATTATGGAAGGTACTTTGCTGGCTCGCTGGTACGAGACGGGGCAGTATAGGCCTGAAACGCTGGAAGAGGCGGTTGATCTTTGCGCCGGGCTGCTGGCGTTTTTTGAGGGGCTGGGGATCCGGGTGATCCGCCTGGGTCTCCACGCCGAGGAAGGGATGACCCGCCATCTGGTAGCGGGACCTTGGCATCCCGCTTTCCGGGAGCTGTGCGAAAGCCGCCTGTATCTGGACAGGGCACTGGAATCGCTGGAAACAGCTGCCTTCCCCTCAGAAAAAGAGGAGTGGTATTTATCGGTTCACCCAACCGCTGTCTCCAAGATGACAGGGCAGAGACGGGAGAATGTCCGGCGCCTCCTGGACCGGGGATACCGGGTGAAAATTGTTGGTGATCCACAGGTTCCTCTGGGCCGGGTGCAGGTGCTGCGCCTAAGATGAGACAGGAACGGTGGGGAAGCGGTACCCGACGGAGCCGTTTCCCACATAGGCTGTCCAAACTGTAAAATGGAAGAAGATTCGCCCTATATGAAAATTTTATTGCAAATCGCGTTGGTGTTTGGGGTATGCCTTGTGGGTGAGGGGATTGGACTGCTGCTGCCCATCCCGTTCCCAGCCAGCGTCATCAGTATGGTATTGCTGTTTGTTCTGCTGGTGTGCAGGGTGATCAAACCGGATCACATCCGGGAGAAAGCCCGCTTTCTGTCGGCCAACATGGCCTTTTTCTTTATACCCGCGGGGGTGGGGATCATGGATCAATATCCCGTGATCCGGGAGCATCTTTTGGTGTTGCTGTTGATCTGCCTGGTTACCACAGTGCTGACCTTCGGCGCCACTGCCTTGACGGTGAAAGGGGTGCTGTACATCCAGCACCATTTATCTCCTCCGGGGAATGGAAAGTCGGCATCTGACGCCGATGCAGCCTCCTCCCTCATTCTGGATGGAGGGGAGCATATGGGCGTTTCGGCAGAGCGGAACGCCCGGGAGACATCCATGGCTTCCCGGGAAAGAGAACAGGAGGGAGCCGTATGAAGGAATTATTTTCCTCCCCGCTGTTTGGTATCGTACTATGTATCGCCGCGTTTGGGGCGGGAGTATGGCTGCAGAAAAAACTGAAATCCCCCTTTTGTCATCCCCTGTTGGTGGCGGTGGCGCTGATTATCGCCGTGCTCAAGGTGTTCCGTATTCCCTATGAGGACTTCAATCAGGGTGGGGAGATCGTTTCCTTGTTTCTGGGACCGGCTACAGCTGTACTTGCCCTGTCGATTTACAACCAGATAGAAGTGCTGAAAAAACATTTTCTCCCCATTTTGATGGGGTGCCTGGTAGGATCGCTGACCTCCATGGGCAGCGCCTGGCTGCTATGCAGGCTTTTCGGGCTTGACGAGGCCCTGACTGCCGCCATGCTGCCCAAGTCGGTGACCACCCCTATTGCCATGGGGATTTCCGAGGCTCATGGCGGCGTAGTGGCGGTGACGGTGGCAGCGGTGATCGTTACGGGCATCCTGGGGGCGATGCTGGCTCCTCTGCTGATTAAGCTGTTTCGAGTGAAGGATCCGGTGGCCGCCGGGGTGGCCATGGGAACCGCCAGCCATGCCGTAGGCACCGCCAAAGCCCTGGAAATGGGGGAAATTCAGGGCGCCATGAGCAGTATCGCTATAGGGGTTGCGGGACTGCTGACGGTTGTGTTATCCTTATTTGTGTAGTATCCCAGGGCGGGGAAGTATCCCGGCTTTTTTTCAGATACTGTGTGCCTCCTCGCCAGCCGGGACGGCGGCTTTCAATGGGACGGGCTGTCTTGGTTTCTCCCGGCGCAGCGGAAAACACGTTGATCATTCTCAATCTTTGAGCAGGAAGTGACGAACTTGGTATTAAAATCCCTGGAAATACACGGCTTCAAATCCTTTCCCGATAAGACGGTTTTGACCTTCGGCAAGGGGATTACCGCGGTGGTAGGCCCTAATGGCAGCGGTAAATCCAATATCAGCGACGCTATCCGCTGGGTACTGGGGGAGCAGTCTACCAAGAGCCTGCGGGGCTCGAAGATGGAGGATGTCATCTTCAACGGTACCTCCCAGCGTAAAGGGGTAGGTTTTGCCGAGGTGTCCCTGACCATCGACAACGCCGAACGGAAGCTGGATTTTGACGCCGATGACGTGAAGGTAACCCGCCGGTATTATCGGTCGGGGGAAAGCGAATATTTATTAAATAACGCTACTGTCCGGCTCAAGGACGTACAGATGCTGTTTATGGATACCGGTCTGGGCCGGGATGGGTATTCCATTATCGGCCAGGGGCGGATTGGGGATATCGTGGCGTCCAAATCCGAGGAACGCCGGGAAATCTTCGAGGAGGCGGCCGGCATTTCCAAATACCGCTATCGGAAAAATGAGGCGGAACGGCGCCTTGCCGCGGCGGAAGATAACCTGACCCGCCTGCGGGATATTCTTCAGGAGCTGGAGGAACGGGTCGGCCCCCTGAAAATCCAATCGGAAAAAGCGAAAAAATTTCTGGAATACGCGGGGGAGAAAAAGGAACTGGAAATCGGGCTGTGGCTTCATACGGCAGAGGCCTCCCGGGAGGTGCTGCGGGATCTGAGTTCCAAGCTGGAACTGGCCAGGACCCAGTACGATAACGCTGGGGACGCCATGGATGCCATAGATGCCGAGATCGAGGAGATATCCATGGAAGCCCAGCGCCTGATGGCCCAAATGGACGAGGTACGTACGGGTGCTCAGCGTCTGGAGGAGGAAGCGGTCCGCCGGGAAGGCGAGGCCAGCCTCCTGCGCAATGATATGTTCCATAATCAGGAGTCCATCGCCCGGATCCAAGGGGAGCTGGAGCAGTCTGAAGCCGGCGGATCGGCTATTCTGGAGGATATTGCCCGGCGGGAAGAGGAAATGGAGCAAAAGCGGCAGGCGATTGGGCAGGCAGAACAGGAACAGCTCCGTTTGTCCGAGGAACTGGAAAGCCTGATGCGCAGCCAGGATGAGTTTTCCGGACAGATGGAGGCACTGTCCAATGAAGCCGCTGACCTGGCTATGAAGCTGTCTGATGTGCGGGTGCAGTCGGTAACCAGTGAATCCTCCCTGTCGGAGATCACCCTGCGGCTGTCCCAGCTGACGGCAGGGATTACCCTGCGTACCCAGCAAAGCGAGGCGGCTGACCGGGAACTGGAGGCCTGTAAGGAGGATCTGCGGATCCTGACCGAACGGGTAGAGGAGCTGCTGAACGCCGCCAAGGGTTACGAATACCGGTACAATTCCCGGGCGTCCAAGGCGGAAGCCGCCAAGGAGAACGCGGATAAGCTGGGGCTGGATGTGGAGGAGAAGGTTCGCCGTGTCCGGCTGCTGGAGGAGATGGAGCGGAATCTGGAAGGCTTTGCCCAAAGCGTCAAGCAGGTGATGAAGCAAGCGGACCGGGGGGCCCTGCGGGGCATCCACGGCCCGGTGTCCCGGCTCATCCACGCCGAGCCGGCCTACGCCCTGGCGGTGGAAACCGCCCTGGGGGCGGCGGCCCAGAACCTGGTGTGCGATCGGGAGGACGACGCTAAGAAGGCTATCGCCTATCTGAAGGAGACCAAAGGAGGCCGGGCAACTTTCCTGCCTCTGACCGCGGTCAAGGGCAATGTGCTGAATGAACAGGGACTGGAGGAGGAGCCGGGGTTTGTTGGTCTGGCTTCCCAGCTGGTTCGGGTGGACGCCGCCTATGAGGGGGTATCCCGCAGTCTGCTGGGCCGTACCGCCGTGGCGGAGGATTTGGACTATGCGGTAGTGATTGCCCGAAAATATGGGTACCGGTTCCGGGTCGTTACCCTGGACGGGCAGGTGGTCAACGCCGGCGGGTCCATGACGGGTGGTTCCAGCGTCAAGGGCGCGGGAATGCTGTCCCGCCGAGCGGAGATTGAGCGGCTGCAGCAGGAGGCTGATGCTCTGCGGGGCAAGGCTGGTGAGGCTCGGGAGCAGCTGAAGCAGCTGCAGCAGGAAGCCGCCGCCGCTCAGGCGGAACTGACCGGCACCCGGGGCGAGCTGGCGACTGCTCAGGAAGATAAAATCCGCTTGGAAGGGGAAGTACGCCGGCTGACCGAGCAGGCGGAGCAGAACCGGAAGGCAGTGGCGGAGTTTTCCGCCGAGATCACGGCCCTTGGGGAGCGGGCGGAGGACTGTAAACAAGCGGCGGCCCAAGCGGCGGAGCAGTCTGCCAGGCTGACGGCCCAAAAAGAAAAGGTGGAGGCCGAACTGGAGGGCCTGACCGGCGGTCGCCAGGAACTGACCCAGCAGCGGGAAGCATTGTCGGACCGGATCGGAGACATGAAATTGCAGGTTTTGGGATATCATAA
>CALWMQ010000178.1 GCA_944382025.1 uncultured Clostridia bacterium
GGGTCAATTCTTCGGGACGCGCCAAACCTTGGAGCTTGTGCTCGGTGTGGATCACCCGGGCAAAGCGGCTGGCTTCCTCTAAAGACATGGAAGGGACCCGATCCCGGGCTTCACGGACCATTTTGGCGATATAGGCCATTTCCTCCTCATCATAATCCTCCGAGAGGAAGGACAATTCCACGGTTTGCCCGGCAGCCTGCCTGGCCAAAAGGTTCTCGTACAGCTTCCGGTTAAAGGAGGTGACCATTTCTTCCGGCGGCAGTATTTGGGCTATTTTGGGGATAAATTCCGGGTTGAGGATCAATAGCCCCAGTAGTCCTTCTTCAGCGCTTGCGGCCCGTATATGCTCAACCGCCTCGGGATTGGCTTTTTTCAGGTTGGTTTCGGACTGACGGACGATCTGGGACATCTGCCCCTTTTGCTGAAGCTTCCGGCGCTTTTCCATATGGTAGTTAACCTGCTCCATCAGAGCGCTTTTGGACACTCCCAATTCCCCGGCCAGCTTTCCCACATATACATCCCGTTCTACCGGGCTGTTCAGCTCCGCCAGCAGCTGAGACGCGTCTCTCAGATAGGCAACCTGCCCGTCGGCGGTACTCAGCAGGTGGCGGCGGCCCAATTCCATCAACCGGTATTCCACATCGTTGGCCGACCGTTCCAGCAGCAGCTTGAACCGTTCCGGGCCATTTTTCTTAATAAACTCGTCTGGATCCTTACCGTCCGGGATGGTTACCACCCGGATATCCACCCCGGTTTCCCGCAGCAGGGAGATAGCCCGTTGGGCGCCTTTTTTCCCGGCGGAGTCAGCGTCAAAAATCAGGGTTGCCTGGTTGGCGTACCGGGCGATCAGGCGGGCATGATCCGCCGTAAAAGAGGTGCCGAGGGCGGCTACAGCGTTGGTGAACCCCGCTTGGTGCAGAGCGATAACATCCATATAGCCCTCACACAGGATCAGCTGCTGACCGGACGCCTTGGCGAAGTTGAGGGCGAACAGGTTATTGGTTTTTTTGAAGACCAGGGTTTCGGCGGAATTGAGATACTTGGGCTTGGAGTCATCCAGCACACGGCCTCCGAAAGCGATGACGTTACCCCGTATATCAATAATAGGGATCATCACCCGGTTGCGAAAAATGTCGTATAAATGGTTCTGGTTTTTCCTGCCTCTGGCGCACAGCCAGGCCGCCGTCAGTTCCTCATCACGGAACCCCATTTTCCGCAATTCAGACCGTAGGAAATCGAAGCTGTCCGGGGCGAAGCCCAGGCCAAAATGGCGGATTGTGGCATCGGTATAGCCCCTGGAGTGATAGTAATCCAGCCCTGCCTTTCCGCCGGCGGAATACAGATAGCCATGGTACAGCCGGGCGGCGGCGCGGTTAGCCTCCAGCACCCGCATCCGCAGCTTAGAGGCGGCGTCGTTTACGTTATTTTCCGGCATGGCCATTCCCGCCCGGTCGGCCAGAAATTTCACCGCGTCAAGGTAATCCAGATTTTCAATCTTCTTGATGAAAGTGATCACATCCCCGCCGGCCCCGCAGCCAAAGCAGTAAAATGAGGATGTTTCAGGATATAAATTAAAAGAAGGGGTTTTCTCTCCGTGGAAGGGGCATAGTCCCACCAGGTTGCGGCCCCGCCGTTTCAAACGGACGTAAGGGGAGACAACACTTTCAATATCATTGCGGGACAGCAGTTCCTGTAAAAAGCTTTCCGGCAGCGGCACAGACAGTCACCTCCTCCGCTGTCATACCCTATAGCGTTTCCAAAAACGGACGGATTATGGCAGATTGGTCACCTTTACAGCCCAGCTTTTCGGGATAAACAAGGCGCTGTATATTTCCAAAGCGTAATTATCTGTCATGCCGGCGATATAATCGCAGGCGGCCCGGTGAGCGCCTTCGGTATCCCGTATTCCCCGGAACTCCTCCGGCAGCCGGTCGGGGTTGGCGACAAAATACTGAAACATGCGGCTGACCAAACCTTCCACCTTGCTTTCCTCCCGTTTAGCCACTGGGTTCCGGTAGAGGGACGAAAACATGAAGCTATGGAGCTGGTCGAAATACGTTTGGATATCCGGTGCCATCAGGATATCGTCCCCGCTGTTTTCCACAATGGAGGTTACCAGAGTATCGATACGTATGCTGCGCCGGTCACCCAGATGCTCCCGGATTTCCCGGGGCACATCGCTCTCATTGAATACCCCTGCCCGGATGGCGTCATCGATATCGTGGTTAATATAGGCAACCCGATCTGCGATCCGGACAACCCGGCCTTCCAGAGTGGCAGCCTGCTGGCCGCTGGTGTGATGGAGGATCCCGTCCCGGACTTCCCAGGTCAGGTTGAGGCCGGCTCCATCCTTTTCCAGCTTTTCCACCACCCGGACACTCTGCTCATAATGGCGGAAACCGCCCTCCATGACCTGATCGAGAGCCCGTTCTCCCGCGTGGCCGAAAGGGGTGTGTCCCAAATCGTGGGCTAAGGAGATCGCCTCGGTCAGATCCTCGTTAAGCTGTAGGGCGCGGGAGATCGTCCGGGCAATCTGGGATACCTCCAGGGTATGGGTCAGCCGGGTACGGTAATGGTCGCCTTCCGGGGAAAGAAACACCTGGGTTTTATGTTTCAGGCGGCGGAACGCCTTACAGTGGAGCACCCGGTCCCGATCCCGCTGAAAAGCGGTACGGTAAGGGCATTCCGCTTCTTCACGATCCCGGCCGCGGGTGTGGGAAGCAAAAGACGCCCGGTCGCATAGCAGCAGTTTTTCCGCTTGTTCATACCGCTTTCTCGTTTCCACGCCATCCACACCCTTCCCAAAGTTCTTTATACTGTACTATACGCACATTCTCCGCGTTTTTCCTGCTTCCAAAGAGAAATTTTTTCAAAAAACGCAATTTCCCCGATTTTTCACAAATTTTCACTTATTCCCCGCAATGAAACGGATAAAATGACTCAATTCCCTTATCGCAGCGCAGGGTACCGGCGCTGCAGTCGGTCAGTTCCTTTTCAAACGCCTCCACCAAAGGGATCGGCATATGAAACCGCAGAACTACCGTGTCGGCGTATTCGGTATCATCCAGCACACCGCCGCACTGGAGGATTAACGGCTGTACCCGGCCAAGCTGGCTGTAATCACAGCGCAGGGACAATTGCAGACAGGGACGCATTTCCCGGATACCACCCGCCTCCAGCCCAATTTTGGCCCCGTGGGAATAGGCACGGACCAGGCCGCCGGCTCCCAGAAGGATCCCGCCGAAGTACCGAGTCACCACCACAACACAGTCGGTGACCCCGGATTTGAGCAGCACCTCCAGCACCGGCACGCCCGCGGTACCCTGGGGTTCCCCGTCATCGGAATAGCGGCGAAGCTGTCCTTCCCGCAGGACATAGGCATATACGTTATGGGAGGCGTCCCAATGCTGCTTACGCTTTTCCTGGATGAAAGCCAGTGCTTCTTCCTCGGTAGTCACCGGACGTACCGCGCCGATAAACCGGGATTTTTTTTCAATAAACTGATCCTCTCCCGGGGCGGCTATGGTGCGGTAAGGCTCCATATTTTCTCTCCTTTCAGGGCTGATCGGTATCGGCGTGATTCTTTCTGAGGCTTTCCGCCTCCATCATAACAGAGGCTCATAAAGTATCGGTATCCCCGTTGGCGGGGAACCGGTAGCCTGTACGCACTGGGACTCCAGCTGCCGTTGTCCGAGACCCGGAAGCCCAGACAGGGAAAAGGGACAGCGCAAAGCGCTGCCCCTCCAATAGCATATCCCTTATTTTTGATCCTGCATCCCGAAACGCTTTTTGAAGCGATCCACACGGCCGCCGGTATCGACCAGCTTCTGTTTGCCAGTGAAGAACGGATGGCATTTGGAGCAGACTTCCACACGGATATTGCTCTTGGTGGAAGAGGTTTCAATGACCTCGCCGCAAGCGCAAGTGATGGTGGTTTTCTCATACTTGGGATGGATATTCTCTTTCATTCCTGTCACCTCTTTCAGAAGCCCTGTACTTGGATCGGAGGATATCCTCCGGGGTTATTCAGTGGCGGAGAGTTAGGGATTTGAACCCTAGGTACGGGATTACCGTACACACGATTTCCAATCGTGCGCCTTCG
>CALWMQ010000179.1 GCA_944382025.1 uncultured Clostridia bacterium
GTCGCCTCATTCCGCTTTGATTGTGCTTAGATGCAATCCCCGGCCTTTCCTCCGGCCGGGCATTTCTGCTCTAGTAGACAACAAGTAACAAGATAGAGTTATTTGCTTCAAATGTCAAGATATTTTCCAATTTTTCTGAAAAAAACCTGTCGGATCCCGCTTTAAACCCATTTGTTGTCCGAAATCCTCCCACATCCTCTGTTTTTCTCTGGATTCCTTTCAGTCCTTTTATCAGCCGACTTCCTTATCATGGAGCCATTCAACTTCCTGCCCAGTCACGCCTATCAGGCCTCTCCAGCCGGATATCCAACCTTCATAAAACAAAAAAACAGCCCCTTTTTATCCGCACCGCTCCAGGAACAGATAAAAAGGGGCTGTTTTCCTTACGAGATCTTCAGCTGGAGGCGGAATTTATCCGCGATCATGGCGATAAATTCCGAATTGGTCGGCTTCCCACGACCGTTGTGAATGGTATACCCAAAATAGGAATTCAGGACATCTACATCTCCCCTATCCCATGCCACCTCAATAGCATGACGGATAGCGCGTTCTACTCGGGATGATGTGGTTCCGTGCTTCTTGGCAACGGCAGGATACAGCCGTTTGGTCACCGCATTGATAATTTCCTCATCTTCAATAGCCATCAGAATGGAATCCCGCAGATACTGATACCCTTTGATGTGAGCTGGAACACCGATCTGATGGATAATCTCGGTAACCCGGATCTCCAGACTGGTGGGGACCGGTGAGACTGCCGTATCCCGGCGCATGGGTTCCACTTTTGTTTTATTGCACAAGGTTAAAATCCTTTCCGCCATCTGGTCGGCGTCAAAAGGCTTCAGAAAATAGTAATCCGCCCCCGCCTGCATGGCTTCCCTTTCCAGGTTGGGATTGTCAAAGCTGGACATGATCATAAACATGGGCTGATGGGACAGCCGCAGCGCTTTAGCCCCTTTCATCACTCCGATGGCATCCAGATGCGGTAGAAAAAAATCCATAATTACCACATCGGGCTGGGTCTGGGATATCCGATCCAGAATCTGCCGTCCGTCCTTTTCCATGGTTTCCACATCCATCTGATGATTCTGCATCACATGAGCGCAGGGTTTTCCAAAAATACCGCTATTATCCGCCAATAAAACCTTGATTTTCTTTTCCATTTCTTCAAATACCCCCATATGTTTTTGCCGGCATTTGAATATTACCATATTCTGGAAAAAATTGCAATAGTTTGGAAAAAGTTTTTTGGGATTTTAGGGGAAAATAGGTGAACAGGCAGAAAACCGCATAGAAACCGATGTTTCAGGTTGATTTGTACCGCTTATCCCCTCATCATTCCATTTGGAAAAGGCGGATTGCTTGGAAGCTGCCCGAATAAAAAAGGCTTCCGTCCGACGGCCTCCATCCACACAGCGGCGGAAATTATAGCGGTATACGCAATATGTCCGTGCCACTTATATCTTGAGTGTGAGCCGCTCGCTGGCCCAATCTTCCTCTAACTGATTTTGAATGTACTCCTCGATCATATTCTCGTTTCTTCTACCTTATCCACAAAGTATCCCCGGCACCAAAAATTTCTGCTCCCGTATTTGTACTTCAGATTCCCGTGCCTACCAAGGGCCGCCTAGGCGCTTCTACTCTTGGACGTCCTCACAAACTGTGCCACATTCATGTGCAGCGGGATACTTGCGAGAAAATAGATGTGGTCCGGGCACACCTCTCCCTCGATAATTTCCACTCTCATTTCTTTGCGCAGCTTTTTTTATGGCCCCGATCACATCTCTTCCCTTATTGTTTTCTAAATCACTTTTCTCCGGTACTTTGGTGCGAACACCACATGGTATTCACAACGGTAACTCGCATGCGCTGTGTGTTTAACTTCATTTCTCCTCCCCCGTAAAAACTCCTTACGCTTTCGTGATACGGCCGCCAAACCGTCTCAATTGGTGCACCGAGGTTTTATTTTTTCCTACCCCTGGCAGCGTCCAGGAAATATCATACTTAAGCGATAAAAAGCACCGGGAGGCAACAAAAATTTCTCCTGGTGTTTTTTAAGCCTTCAATAGGAAAATACAGTCCTTTCTATTCCATGAGAGATGGCCGCCTTGTATCTTTTTGGTGTGCCAGGATCATCATGACCATGGACTGTTTTCCTGCCGTTTAGCTTTCGTCAATGTGGCTTTTGATTTCAGATACATCAGCAAAGGCATTTTGTAATTCAACCAAAGATTTCTGCCCTCTATACGATCTTCTGATCTTCTTTCCGTCCGTTAATAAATATTCATATTCTATTTGCCACGGCCTCGCTTTAATCAGAAAACACTCTCCATCCGATTTCCGGACAAGCTCTTCTGTTGCTGAAATCTGCTCGATGCTCTCTTGGCTGTCTATCTCAACAGCAATATCTTCTGGAAATAATTCACGTATTTTGATCGTGACAGTGGCCACCTCGCTGGTTTGCACCGGATGAAAAAAGTAGTCATTCCAATACCCGGTTAGAAACAGTCCCACGCATGCCAAAATAAGAACCAGTACGATGCTCACAACGATTTTGATCCTTTTAGCACACGGAATCTCTACCAAAACCATCCACTCCTCATTTTAAAATTGAACGCAAATGGGAAAATTCGGAGTATCGTCACTAATCAGGTCCATATAAGCCGTTTGGAAAGCGTTATCTCCTCCCGGCTTCTTTAGCCAGCACATAATCCATAATAACTCCCGCTACATCCACGCCGGTACAGGCCGTCAGAGCTTCCATATAGGCGTTGGAATTCACCTCACACACCAACGGGGAATCATCCGCACCATAAAGCAGGTCTACCCCGGCGAAATCCGCTCCCAGAATCCGGCAGCAATCCAGCGCCAAGGCTTCTTCCTGAACAGTGGGAATATGGGCTGTACCGTAACCCCCATTCCCAATATTGGCTCGGAAATCGGTCTTGGACCGGCGTTCCATGGCGGCCGCTACCCGTCCGCCCACCACATACAGACGCAAATCCCGGCCTGCGCTGGAGGCCACAAACCGCTGGGTCATGAACGGCCGGGATCCCATTCCAAGGGCTAAATTCCGCAGCTGTTCCGAAGTCTCAGCCAAGTAAACCTGCCCGCCCAGGGAGCCGTAGCATTCTTTGACCACCATGGGATAGCCCAACTTTTCTTCCGAAAGGCGAAGAAAGCCCTCGATTTGGCTGTCAATTTCCCGGTAAGTCATCGGGGCGACCAGAGTTTCCGGCATGGGGATCCCTTCCTTGGCCAGCCGCAGCTGGGTGGCCGCTTTATCATCGCATATCTCCACTGTATCCGCGGAATTATACAGCCGTATCCCACAAGCCTCCATAGCCCGAGCTAAACGAATATCCTTATCCCAGAACAGGGCATAGTCATCTTCTGTTAACCGGCCGCCGCCATGGTTTGTCACCTGTACCCCGCCGTCCAAACCAGCGGTTAACTGGGTATTTTTCATCGGGGTTAACAGGACGCCCCGTTCCCCTGCCGCCTGGATCAAACGCTTTACCGGATCGGATGGAACCGCATTCCAAAAGCCGTTATAAATAACGTAACCCGCCATGGGAATCCTTCCTCTCCTCAGGTATAGCTGTGTTCCACGGTGGCCACCACAAACAACCGGGGATCCGTCACTTGAACCCGGCGCTGGATCTCCCCGCTGAGGGATTGGGGAGGTTCCTTGAAATCAAAAGGGACCACCAGATCGAAGATCAGATTGGTATGGGTTTCCCCGAACACCACACGAAAGTCATGGAGAGCCAGCCGCCTATCAATATCCTGGGTAACCGCCTGCACCAGTTCCCGCAGGGCTTCTACCCGCTCATCCTCGGTATCTACCGGATCCATATGAATACAGGCTACAGCATCGTATTTCCGCATCAGCTCTTTCTCGATGCAGTCAATCCGGTCATGGCTGCGGATCAGATCCTCCCGGCAGGGTACCTCGGCATGCAGGGAAATAACACACCGTCCAGGCCCGTAACTGTGAATCATCAAATCATGAATTCCCACAATCCCCTCATGGGCCAACACGGTCTTTTTGATATCCTCCACCATCTCTGGGTCTGGGGCCTGGCCCAGAAGCGGCGATACCGCCTCCCGGATAATGGAAAAACCGGACCAGATAACAAACAAGGCTACCGCCGCGCCTACATATCCGTCCACAGCCACCTCGGTAATCCAGCATATCAGTGCGGATACCAATACCACCCCTGTACAAATCACATCGTTACGGCTGTCGGCACAGGCCGCCTTTAGGGCTTCCGAATCGATGATCCTGCCAATCCGGCGGTAAAACAGGGCCATCCAAAGCTTAACGCCGATAGAAACCGCCAGAATGGCTACCGGCAGCCAGGAAATAGCGGTTGGCGTGGGATGGAGGATCTTCTCCACAGCGGAATTGGCCAGCTCAAAGCCGGCTATCATAATCAGTACCGCCACCGCCATGGTGGAAAGGTATTCCATCCGGCCATGACCAAAAGGATGTTCTTTATCCGGCGGTGCCGAAGACAGCTTGAACCCTACCAGGGTAACAACGGAGGAACCCGCGTCGGACAGGTTGTTGAAAGCGTCAGCCATAATCGCCAAACTCCCGGAAACCGCTCCAGCCAGCAGCTTGAGAAGAAACAGCAGCAGATTGGCGGCCAGGCCTGCCGCCCCCGCCAGCTTTCCGTAAGCGCAACGTACCCGGCTGTCCTTCACGTTTTCTCGGTCCTTGACAAACCGGCGGATTAATAAAGATGTCAGCATGATTTCAGCTCCATTTGTTCAATGTAACGGGCTACCCCATCTTCCAGGTTACTGCCGATAATGACGTCTGCCTTATCCTTGGCCCCCTGGATGCCGTTGGCTACTACGCAGCCTACATCGGCCGCTTCCAGCAGAGGCAGGTCATTGAGATTATCCCCAAAGGCTACTACCCTGTCCGCCCCTACCCGGTGTTTCAGACGAAGCATCCCCTTGTCTTTTCCCGCTTTCCGATGGAAAATTTCCACATACCAGTTATTCTCCATATAATTATCCCTGTACAGGGTATAGGAAATCCCTGGGAACTCATCCAGCCGTATGGCCAAGGCTTCCAGCTTTTCCCGGGTATCCTGCATGGAAAAATAAAACGCTCCTCCCTGAGGCGCGTAGGCCGGCACAAATTCAATACATCCCGGGAAACGGGCGTTCCGCTTTTCAATAAACGCTTTTTCCCCAGGTGAAGACGCTCCTTCCGTTGTCACCTGCACCTGATCCCCTTTGGCCTGAAACAGCATGGGGGTTTTGCCGTATTCCCCGCAAACATGAAGAATTTGCCGGACAGTATCCTCCGGCATGTTCAGGCAATCGATGATTTTGCGGGCAGCCAGGTCATACAGCATAACGCCGCTGCCCATCACCAGAGGACAGTTCCAATGGATACTCCCCAGATCCAGCATCCGCAAGCCGGTCAGGTTCCGGGCAGTGGCAATGGAAAACAGCCCTCCCCCATCAATAAACCGGTTGAGAATTTCCTCAGTATGGGGTGAAACCGTCTGATCCGGCCGCAGCAGGGTTCCGTCCAGATCGGTTATATATAAAGTTTTGCTCATAAACAGGGTTCCATCCTTTTCCTGATTACTGTGTAGGCCGGGGAACCGTTTTAAAACCCGGAATCCTCTGACAGGGCCCGGTCAATCCCTTGAAAGAGAAAGTCAAAATACGGTGTCCCATAATGATGGAACTGTCTGGCAGAAACCATATCCATCAGTTCCTCCCGGGTAACCCACCGGGCATCCGCTACCTCCTCTTTCTGCAGGCGCAGAGAAGACGCTTCCACATCACTGCGGGTCATCCAAAGGTCACATAAGGAATTACGGCGGCGCAGCCGTCCCAACAGGCGGAAATCTTTCGGGGATTTCCGTATTCCCAGTTCCTCCCCCAGTTCCCGGGCCGCAGCGGTAACGCTATTCTCTCCCGCAACCGCGGATCCGCCGGTCACGGCCCAGGTGTCCGGCATCAGCTTCAGATCCGGCGCACGCTTCTGGATCAGCAGGCGGCGCTGACTATCCACAATCCATACATGCACTACCAAATGATACTGTCCGGCCTGAAGCCGGTCTCCTCTCGCCATGGTACGGCCCAGAGGCTGGCCCTCCGCGTCTAACAGGTCCCAACGTTCCATGCGTTTTTTACCTCCCAGTACGGTCTCCCCTTGGTGGGAACCGCAAGCAAACATACTCTTATGTTAATCTATTTTCAGGAAAAAGTCCATGCTTTTCTCTGATAAAACCTCTCTCTTTTTCTGTGATGGTCTGTCCCTCCCCGCCGAGTCACTGCCGGGTTACGCCGTGAGCCGACTCTTTTGGGGCGTTCACTGTCCTGCCGGACGAGCGGGAAGGTTGGGAAGCCGACAGAAAGTTTTTTCCTTCCGTCTCACCCTGTCTTCCCTGCCGCCAGAACAGAAGCGATAGGCTATCCCGGATTGACAGATGCGTCCCGGACGCTTACAATAGAATATACTTTGAGATAAGGGAGAATGCCCATGGAAACCATACGGCTGGACGCCCTAGCGGCGGAACAATTTGGGGTGTCCCACGAGGAAGCTACCGGTCTGATCATGGCCGGACGGGTCTGGATCGGCCATGTCCCCGCCGACAAGCCTGGAACGGCGGTACCTC